>JAFSWY010000330.1 GCA_017444295.1 Selenomonadaceae bacterium
TCCCCTATCTGGCGGCGCCCCTGGCAAACACCCTGCTTGGATGGATTGCCATTTCCTGGGGCATCGTTCCGGTATTCGAGACGGGGCTCCCCTGGACCATGCCGATTCTCTTCAGCGGCACCCTTGGAACAGGTTCCTTTATGGGCGGTGTCCTGCAGGTTGTATGGCTGGTGATGGACATCTTTATCTATGCCCCGTTTGTCATCACGGCAAACATGCTGGATTTCAAGGATGAGGAGGGTGAGGGAAGATGAAGGTTTCCGGGGACGAGCAGCTTGCGAAACACTTTTTCTGGCTGAATGTCTGTGTCACTGCCGTGCTGCTGGCGGCCATCGTCATCTCCGTGCTCCAGTTCGGCGTTGCGGCATGGGAGAAGCGGCAGCAGGTCGGTCTGGTCCTGGTGGGCAGCAAGGAGGATGCAGGCTGGAACCGTGTGCAGTACCGGGGGATGCAGGAAGCGTGCAAGGCGCTGGGTTATGAGCTGTTGCTTCAGGAAGATGTCCGGGACGATGAGGCAAGTTGCCGCAAGGCCATTCGGGAATTGGTGGAAAAACGGGCGAAGGTTGTCTTCCTGACCAATTTGATTTCTTTGCAGGAAACCCGGAACATCGTGAAGGAGTATCCCAATGTCCAGTTCTTCGGCATGGAGCTGAACCCATCCGTCTTTGAGTTCAAGCGCTATGCCGTCCGCTATATCGAGCCGTGCTATCTGGCGGGCATATTGGCGGGACTGCGCACGAAATCCGGTTTCGTCGGCTATGCGGCCCCCTATCCCGGGCCGGAGTTCTATCAGGCAATCAATGCCTTTGCGCTCGGTGTCCAGCGGGTGAATCCCAATGCCGAGGTGCTTCTGGTTTGGACGGGCGGCTGGGAGAACGATGCCAACGAGGAACAGGCCGTTCGGGATTTCAAGGCGGCCTCCGTGGATGTCATGGCCTATTTTCAGGATGGGGAGACCATTCCGGCTGCCGCCGAGCGGGCAGGCATCCATTTTATCTCCATGTATGAGATGTACCCCTCCTATCAATACGAACTGGCCGCCATCAAGGTGGACTGGAAGAAGTCCTACATTAACTTGTTGCGCCAAAAACTCCGGCAGTTCGACCATTCCGCCTATTGGGCAACGATTCTCGACAGGTCCGTGGATATCGAGCCGGTGATGCCGTCCCTGTCCGCAAGGGAACGGGCGGTGCTCGAGACGGAGCGCTGGGAGATCCGGCAGGGGAAAATGGTGTTTGCGGGGGAAATCTTTGACCGAAACGGCATCCGGCGCTGCGGGGCGGACGAGTCCATCAGCAACCAGTCCCTGCTGCGGATGAATTGGCTTGTAAGAGGGGTGAGGATCCTTGGAAACTGAGGATTTGTATGAGGATTTGGACAAGGCTCTGTTGGAGGGGCAGACCAGGAAGGAAAAGAAGAACACCTTCCGCTTTGCCCTGAAACTTGTGACCCGCTTTTTTGTGTTCCTGCTCCTTCTGTGCCTGCTGGGTTTTCTGGTGAAAAACCGGATGGATGCGCTTCTGGACCAGGAGATGGAAACCCTCGTTGCCCGTCAGGCGGCAACCGTCGCCCAGATTGAGCAGGAGCACTTTCACTGGGAGTTTGGGCAATTGCGCCGATATGCCCTGCGCATGGAAGCGGGGACGGTGCCGCCGGAGGAACTGGTCCGCTCCATGGCGGAGGAGGAGCCGGGGGTGCAGACGGGGATTGCCGATGTTTTTGGCAAGCCGGTGGCGGGCACGCCTCTTCCAGAGGAGACACAGAAGCAGCTGGCCCTGTCGGCTGCGGGCGCTCCCGTCCTCCGGTATTACGACGGACTGGGGCTTGTGATGAGCAGTCCGGCCATGAAGGACGGGAACATCCGCTATGTGCTTTACAAGATCTACGGGGATGGGATCCTGCAGGACAGCTACTTCCATGTGGAGAGCAATATGGGAAGCAACATCCTCATCTGCGACAAGGATACGGGAAAAGTCATCGTTCCCTATGAGGGCTTTGGGAAAGGGGACAGGTTCTTCGATGAGCAGGAGAACTGCCCAAAGGGGTTGGGGGAAATCATGGACAAACTGTCCTCAAGCCATGCGGCGGCTATCTATTCCCCCGACATCGACAAGGAGTATGCTGTCTTCGGCGCGGAAATCGCCTATGATCTCGTTCTCGTCGGATATACGGAGTGGAAGCCCATTGTGGCCAACATCGGGCATATCCACAGGCTGGTTCTCTGGGTGTTCTGGCTGATGCTCCTGCTCTTTGGCATCTTCACGCTGTATTCCTTCACGGCAGAGCTCAAGGTATCGGAGAGCGACGAGCTTCGGGAGGCAAAGAAGGAGGCTGACCGGGCAAACCAGGCAAAGAGCGAGTTCCTCGCCAACATGAGCCACGAGATCCGGACGCCCCTCAACGCCGTCCTGGGCATGAACGAGATGATTTTGAGGGAGGCGGGGGAAAATTCCTCCATCCGAGGCTATGCCTGGAACGTGAAGAGCGCAAGCGAGACACTGCTCTCCCTCATCAACGATATCCTGGATTTCTCCAAGATCGAGTCCGGCAAGATGGAGCTGGTGGAGGCGGAATATTCCCTGAGCTCCGTCCTCAATGACATCTTCAACATGATGCGGTTCAAGGCGGAGAACAAGGGGCTGGACTTCCGGATCGAGGTGGACGGGACGGTGCCGGATTCCCTCTATGGCGATGAGGTGCGCGTCCGCCAGGTGGTCGTGAACATCCTGAACAATGCGGTGAAGTACACCCAGGAAGGCAGCGTCACCTTCAAGGTGGGCTGGAAACAGCAGCCCGACGGCAGCGCCCTCATGCAGTTCAGTTCCATCGACACGGGCATCGGCATCCGCGAGGAGGACATGGGGAAGCTCTTCTCCCAGTTTGAGCGGCTGGATCTGCAGAAGAACCGCAACATCGAAGGCACGGGCCTGGGGCTTTCCATCACCACGAACCTCGTTCGCATGATGAACGGCGAGCTCAAGGTCACCAGCGAATACGGAAAGGGCAGTGATTTCACGATTTTCCTGCCCCAGAAGATGGAGCACTACGAGGCCATCGGGGACTTCCGTGCGAGAGCGGAGGCCTTTGTCCGGCAGCAGCAGGGCTACCGTGAGAGTTTCGTTGCCCCGGAGGCAGAGATTCTTGTGGTGGATGACAGCGACATGAACCTCTATGTGGTGGAGAACCTTTTGAAGAAGACGAGAATCCAGATTACCCGCGCCATGAGCGGGCAGGAATGCCTGGACAAGATGGCGGGGCATCGCTACGATGTCATCTTCCTCGACCACATGATGCCGGAAATGGACGGCATCGAAACATTGGAACGGGCAAAGGCCATGGAGGACAGCAAGTGCAAGGACGTGCCCATCATCGCCCTGACGGCCAACGCGATTTCGGGTGTCCGGGAGATGTTTCTTAAGAAGGGCTTCACGGACTATCTTTCAAAGCCCGTGGACAGCAAGGCGCTGGAGCGCATGCTCCAGCAGTACCTTCCCCCGGAAAAGGTTCTGGATGCCAGGGAATACGAGGAAGCAGAGGCCGTGGAAGAGGAAGCAGTGAAAGAGGCTCCATCGAAAGAGGAGGCAGAGGCTTCCGGAAAGGAGCCGGAGAGCGCTCCGGAAGCCGTCTATGTGGACACGGGGACGGGCATCCAATACAGCGGCGGTTCCGAGGAGATGTACCGAAAGTTCCTGACGATGTTCTGCCAGAGGAAGGAGGCCGTGCAGAAGCAGCTGGAGAATGACTTTGCGAGCGAGAACTGGGAGGACTACACCACCCATGTCCATGCCCTGAAGTCCACTTCCCTCTCCATGGGCGGAAGCATCCTTTCCGGGGAGGCAAAGGCACTGGAGATGGCAGGCCATGCCTATCTGGACGGCCCGGAGGAGGAGAAGGAGGGACAGCTCGCCTACATCCGCGCAAACCATGAAAAGACCATGAGGCTCTATGACAGCTTCGTGGAAGAGGCACAGAAGCGGGGGCTGGTGGAAGCTCCTTGATACTGGACGCAAGAGAAAGCGCATATCGGGAGGTGCTGGCAATGCAGGAAAGAAAACGCCCCATGCCCGTGGGCATCGAGGATTTTGGGGAATTGATCCGGAGAGAATATTATTTCGTTGACAAGACACGGTTTATCCGGGAATTGTTGGATTCCCAGGGAAAGATTACCCTTATCACCCGTCCCCGCCGCTTCGGCAAGACACTGACACTTTCCATGCTCCAATACTTTTTCACCTTGGAGAATGCCGAGGAAAACAGGAAACTCTTCCGTGGGTTGGATATCGAGCGGACAGGGGAGAAGTACATGCGGGAGCAGGGCACCCGCCCGGTGGTGTTCCTCACGCTAAAGGAAGTCCAGGCGGGAACCTTTGCGGAGATGCAAGTCATTTTGGCAGAGCTCCTGCGAAACCTTTACGGGCAATCCCAATATCTGGAACATAGCGAATCTCTTTCCGGGCAAGAGAGGCAGTATTTCTCTGCCATCCTGAATGAAGCCTGTGACGCGGGAAAAATGAGGTTTGCCCTGTCAAATCTTATGAAAATGCTGGAAAAGCATCACGGAAAGAAACCCATCCTCCTTCTGGACGAGTACGATGCTCCCATCCTGTCTGCCTGGGAGAATGGCTATTACAAGGAAGGCATCGACTTCATGCGGGGCTTTCTTGGTTCCGCCCTCAAGACGAATCCATCCCTGGGGTTTGCTGTCCTGACGGGGGTGACGCGAGTTTCCAAGGAGAGCATTTTTTCCGGTCTCAACAATCTCAAGGTCTGCTCGGTGCTGTCCGATGCCTACTGCGATATCTTCGGCTTCACCCAACAGGAAGCGGCAAGGCTCATGGAGGAATGCGGCGTGGGGGACAAGCTGCCGGAACTCAAGCGGTGGTATGACGGTTATCGGTTTGGCTGGGCAGAGATCTACAACCCTTGGTCGGTCATCCGCTACATTGACGAGGGTTGCAAGTTCCGCCCTTATTGGCTGAACACGTCCGGAAATTCTATCCTGAGAGTGTTGCTGGAGCATGTGGACGGGCGCAGGAAGGAGGAGCTGGAGGGGTTGCTCAAGGGGAAGCCCGTGGAGGCTCCCGTTCTGGAGAACATCGTCTATGCCGACATCCATTCCAATCGGAACGCGCTCTTCATGATGCTTTTGACCACGGGCTATCTGAAGGCGGTGGAACTGCGGCAGGACGAGCGGGACATGGAATGGGCCAGCCTGCAGATCCCCA
>JAFSWY010000331.1 GCA_017444295.1 Selenomonadaceae bacterium
ACGCCCGCATGAACCATCGGGACGAAGAGCTGATTGCCCTGCTCACGGCAATCAGCGTGGTATCGAAGCATCTGGCGGAAAAACTCATCCGCCTCTCGCAGACAAACAAAGGAGGCAAACAGCATGGACACCATCGTCAAGGAAATCAGGGACTGCGCCGCTGCTCTCAGCCGTATCGCTGATATGCTGGCAAAGCAGGAACAGCCGCCGGAGGCAGCCGCTCCTACTTTGGAAGAAGTCAGGACGGTTCTTGCGGAGCTTTCCCGGAATGGACTGACCGTACAGGTGCGGGAACTTCTGCAAAAGCACGGAGCGGACAGGCTCTCGAAGGTCAACCCCGCCGAGTATGCCGCCATCTTGAAGGAGGCGGAGAGCCTTGGCAAATAAACACGCAGTCCTCTCCGCATCGTCGGCGGCACGGTGGATTGCCTGCCCGCCGTCGGCAAGACTTAATGCGGAGAAAGCAGATAGCCCCAGCGAGTTCGCTGCCCAAGGAACGGATGCTCATACGCTTTGCGAGTACAAGCTCCGCAAGGCCATGGGCGAGAAAGTGCGCGACCCGTCCAAGAAACTCTCAACCTACGACAGCGAGATGGAAGAGTCCGCCGAGGCTTACTCCCTGTTCGTCATGGGACTGGTCAGCCAGTTCCGGGAGGAATCCAAGGACACCGTGGTCATGGTCGAGCAGAAAGTGGACTTCTCCCAATATGTGCCGGACGGTTTCGGCACGGCGGATGCGCTCATCATCTCCGGCAAGACCGTCTGTATTTGCGATTTCAAATACGGCAAGGGCATCGAGGTGAGCGCCGAGCGCAATCCCCAGATGATGTGCTACGCTCTGGGCTGTATTCAGATGTTCGATGGCCTCTACGACATCGACAATGTGCTGATAGTCATCTTCCAGCCCCGGCTCACCAACATCAGCGAGTTCACTATTTCCAAGGCAGACCTGTTGGCATGGGCGACAGATACACTCGTCCCCGCAGCCAAACTTGCATACAGCGGCGAGGGGGAGTTCTGCGCCGGAGATCATTGCCAGTTCTGCAAGGTCAAGGCGACCTGCCGCAAGCGGGCAGAATACAATCTGGAACTTGCACGGTATGATTTCGAGATGCCGCCCACATTGGAGGATTCCGAAGTGGAGGCCATTCTCGCCAAAGCGAACGAACTCACCCGCTGGGCAATCGATGTCAAGGAATATGCTCTGCAACAGGCCATCCAAGGCAAGCAGTGGACGGACTGGAAACTCGTCGAAGGCCGTTCCAATCGGAAATACACCGATGAGGCAAAGGTCGCCAAGGCCGTGCAGGATGCGGGCTATGAGCCTTACGAGCAGAAACTCCTGGGCATCACGGCTATGACCGCGCTTTTAGGCAAAACCAAGTTTGAGGAACTGCTGGGCAGTCTCATCATCAAGCCGCAGGGGAAACCTACCCTCGTTCCCATGAGTGACAAGCGGCCCGTGATGAACACGGCAGCAGAAGATTTTGGAGCGGCATGGGCTTTGGGAAGTTATGCAGGAGGCATCTCCGCCGATGCCCTGACCGTTGGCTGCCGCCGGAACGTGAAGCCCGAAATCGCCGAGGTCAAGGGCAAGCGTCTCCTGATTGCCGCAGAACTTGAGGAAGGGATGCGGCTCTCCACGGCTACCGTCAAGCAGCTCTGTTCCACCGACCAAATCAAGGGCGAGAAGAAATACAAGGCTCCCTTCGACTTCGTGCCGAGCCATACGCTGGTGCTTTACACCAACCATCTGCCGAAGGTGGGAGCGATGGACAGGGGCATATGGCGGCGTCTCATCGTCATTCCCTTCAACGCCACCATCACGGGCAAGAACGACATCAAAAACTATGCCGCTTATCTCCAGAAACACGCAGGGCAGTATGTCCTGAAATGGATTATCGAGGGTGCGCAGAAAGCCATCAAGGACAACTACGACCCCAAACTGCCCCAAGTGGTCGAGGATGCCATCGGACGTTATCGGAGCGATAGCAACTGGCTGGGCTACTTCGTGGAGGAGTGCTGCGAGGTGGGTGAAGGACTCTCGGAAAAGTCCGGCGATTTCTATACGGCGTATCGCGCCTTTTGCTTGAGGATGGGAGACTATATCCGGGATTCCGCCACCTTCTATGCGGCTGTGGAGCAAGCGGGATACACCCGTTTTCGCAAGTCCAACGGCAGATACATCGGCGGCATCCGTCTCAAGAGCGAGTTTGCCGAGAGCTAATGACATCCCTGACAAGCGTTTCCATCACTTTTTCGTGACAACCGACAATTTTGAACGACATACCACAAACCCAGGCAGAACAAGGCTTGAGAGGATTTTATGACACCCATGGCACCCACTTGGTAAAACCCCCTTTAGGGCAAATTTAATAAAAAATGCCCTAATGGTAGTTTCTGTAGGTAGGTGTCATGGGTGACACAGGAGGAGAAGAGCATGACTTTTTACACATTCATGATGAGAAACTATCGGAACGGCACGGGCGCAAAACGCGACCTCGCCTGTGATATGCATGATGACAGGGAGCGGTTTCCCAGAAACGGCGTCGGCAAATATGATGGCTGGCACAAGATTCTCCGTGCCTACTTGGAGGATCAGCGGGCATCCGATGATTGCCTTGCCACCTTTGAGGGCTGTTGGGAGGAATATGTGAAATGCGAGAAAGCACGATTGAGAAGAAACTTGTGACGGCAACCAAGGCCGCAGGAGGCATCGCCCCCAAGTTCACCTCGCCGGGATTCGATGGAATGCCTGACCGACTGATTCTCTTGCCGAATGGCAGGATGGGGTTCGTGGAAACGAAAGCACCGGGCAAAAAGCCTCGTCCGCTGCAGGAGGCACGGCACAATCTTCTCCGGCGGCTGGGCTTCAAGGTGTATGTGATAGACGGCGCAGAGCAGATTGGCTCCGTGCTGGACGAGATAGGGGAGGAATCGAAATGACGCTTAAACACGTTTACGAGATGATGGGCAGCATAAAGCCCGGAGACAAAATTTTCTTCAACAGCTATGGGGCTTGCAACAACACGACACAACTGTGCCGTAGCAACAATTCCACAATTCCCGCCACCGGCACCGTGCTGAAGGTTTATCCCCGCTATGTGCTGGTCATTCTGAAGGGCGCGAGGGAGTGCGTCATGTGGGACAGCATCGCCAAGGTGAACGGCATCTCCTGGCCGCTCTACAACGAAGGTGGTGTCAAATGAAATTCACTCCCCACGATTACCAACAATACGCCATCGACTTCATCGAAAACCACGAAACTGCCGCCGTACTGCTCGATATGGGACTTGGGAAAACGGCAATCACGCTGACGGCTTTAAACGACCTTCTCTTTGACAGCTTCGAAATTTCCCGTGTTCTGGTCATTGCTCCCCTTCGGGTGGCACGATACACATGGCCGCAGGAAATCGCCAAATGGGAGCATTTGAAGGACATCCGCTATTCCGTTGCTGTGGGGACGGAAAAGGAGCGGTTGGCGGCTCTCCGGGAGCAAGCCGCCATCTACATCATCAACCGCGAGAACGTGGCATGGCTGGTGGAGAAAACCGACTTCACCTATGACACCATCGTCATTGACGAATTGTCCTCCTTCAAGAACTGGAACAGCAAGCGGTTCAAGTCGCTGATGAAGGTTCGTCCCCTTGCCAAGAGAGCCATCGGCCTCACGGGGACACCCTCCGGCAACGGGCTGATGGATCTA
>JAFSWY010000332.1 GCA_017444295.1 Selenomonadaceae bacterium
ATGGACTTGTCGGGTAAAGCTGTGCCGATAATCGAGTAGGAGGCGGTGATTAGCCGCCGTCCTCTTACACCACCGTGCGTACCGTTCGGTACACGGCTGTTCCCTAGTGTCCCACCTCGGTCAGAAACATAAAAATAATTGTTCGATATGTAGTCAGATGCTAGGAAGAGGAAGGCGGCGTAGCGGTGGCTACGTCAACTGACGATGACGACGCAGATGGCTGCATAGCGGGCAATTATTATGGATATGAACGAGGCGGGACACTAGTTTTCTCTCACTTGCAGATAATAGTCCGTCATTAGCATATAGCCGAGGCGGGCTATTTCTTTATTGGTTAGCACAGAATTCAGCATTAACGCGGCTCTCCATATAGGCATTCGCTTTTTCGTACCTTCCATGACATTTTCTGTTGAAACTACCCTAGGGACATCCTTCTCACTGCGATAAATCCTTGCCCCCAGCGAAGCCAGTTCCTGTGCCTCGCCTTCCAAATGTTATCAACATAAAACCCGTATCCATTCCAGTCCCGCATCCTGCGGCCCCACGACCTTCAATCCCAAGGCCTGCATTTCCCGCACGTATTCCAGGCACTCTTTCGTGATGCATTCGCCGGGGCAGAGCACAGGGATTCCCGGAGGATAGAACATGATCTGCTCCGCCGAGATCCTTCCCACGCTATCGGCAAAAGGCATTTTTCCCGAATCGGAAAAGAATGCCTCCCTCGGCGGCATCCTCCAGGGCGGTATCTCCGGCATCCTGCAGCGCAGGGCAAAGTATCCCGGTTTCCGATGCCTCTTCGCCATATCCGCAAGGGCATCCCTCAGGTATTCCATCTCCCGCCTCGTATCGGCATAGGAGAGGATAAAGAGCACCTGATAGGCATCTGCCAGCTCGCACTGCACCTTGTATTTATGACGCAGGATCTGTTCTGCCTCCGCGCCGTTCATGCCGATGCCCCGCACGGAAACCGCAACCTTCGTGACATCCAGTGCAAAGGCACCCGGTGTCCCCATGCGCTCCCTTCCAAAAGAATCCAATCCATCGATTCCATGGATGGCTTCCCGCAGTTCTTCCGCAAGTCGGACAGCCCGCCCCACCAATTCCTCGCCCCGCTCTGCCATCTGCAAACGAGCAATGTCGAGAGAGGCAAGCAACAGCTGGTTTGGGCTTGTGGTCTGGAGCAGGCTGGCAGCACTGCGCACACGTTCCATATCCACGCGCTCCCCTCGCACCAGCAGCAAGGAGACCTGCGTCATGGAGCCCAGAAGCTTGTGGGTGCTCTGCGCTACCATATCCGCCCCTGCGTCCATCGCCTGAGGAGGAAGCGCCTCGCTGAACCGCAGGTGCGCCCCATGCGCCTCGTCCACCAGCAGGAGCATGCCATGGGCATGCAGAAGTTCCGCTATGCGATGCAGATCGGAGGCCACGCCATAATAGGTGGGCGACACCATCGTCAAGGCCCGAGTCTCCGGGTGCTCCGCAATCGCCCGCTCCACCGTCTCCACGGAAAGCCCCATGGCAATGCCCAATTCCTCGTCGATCTCCGGCTGCAAGAAAACAGGCCGGGCCCCCACCAGAACGAGACCGCCGATCATGGAACAATGGGCATTCCTCGGCAGAAGCACCACATCACCGGGACGGAGGGCCGCCATGAGCATGGCATGGATGGCGCCCGTCGTGCCATTGACCATGAAATAGGCGGCATCCGCACCATAAAGTGCCGCCGCCAGCTCCTGTGCTTCCCGAATGCACATCGTCGGCGCATGGAGATCGTCCAGTTCCCCCATCAAAGAGACTTCCTCCCGGAGCCCCTGCTCCGTCACCAACTCCCGCAAAAGCGCATGGGCGCCAAGGCCCTGTTTGTGCCCCGGTGTATGAAATGCGAACGCCCCATCCCCGGCATACGCCTTCATCGCCTCCGCTATGGGTGCTCTCTGCTGCGACTTCCCGTTCACTGCGTTCCCTTCTTTGCCGTTTTTCCTGTGCCTGCCATGCGGTTCGGGACGCGGATGTGCACCTTTGTCCCCTTGCCGGGCGCGGACATCACCTGAATCTCCGCGCCGACGAGCTTCGCCCGCTCCTTCATGCTCACAATGCCGAAATGCCCCTGCTCCTCTTCGTCCTCTTCCTCCGCCTCCTGCACATCAACACCTTTCTTTTCTGCAAGTGCATCGGGATCAAAGCCCTTCCCCTTGTCCTCCACAAGGATGTTGACCGCCGTCGGCGTGAAATGGACGCGCACCTTTGCCTTCTTCACACCGGCATGGTGGGCAACGTTGTTGAGTGCTTCCTGCACAATACGAAATACCGCGATTTCCACATGCTTGGGCAGGGCGTATTCCTCCCCGTCCCAATCGTAGTCCGCCGCCACAAGTCCCCGTTCCGCCATGTTGCCGCAGAGTTGGTGGATGGCCGGGGCCAGCCCTTGGTCATCCAATGCCATGGGCCGCATGTCGAAGATGACCTGCCGGACGCTGGAGATGCACTCCCGTATGCCCTGACGCACTCCCTGGATGCTGTGCCTTGCCTCCTCCGGGTCACGATCCATGAGTTTCTCGCAGATAACCGTCTGGAAAATGAGGTTCGCCAAATCCTGCGCCACCCCATCGTGGAGCTCGCGGGAAATGCGGTGCCGCTCATCCTCCTGTGCCTTGATGATACGCGCCCCGACGAATTTCTCCTTCTGCACTGCCTCGATTTGCCAGACCACGCCGCCGATTTGGGAACTCAGGTAGGAGAGCACCGAGCCGATGGCCAGGGTCAAATGCTCCGCCTGTTTCAGCATGCCGCGAAGATGGCGCATCCGCAATTCCAGCTTGTCCCTCTGCTCCCGCAGGCGCTTTTCCTTGTCCCGCTCCAGTGCCAGCGCCACCTGGATATTCGCCACCGCCTCATAGCTCGAACGGATGTCCTCCTCCGAATACTCGGCAAAATTGCTGCTGACCTGTGCAAGACGCTGCTTCTCCACCTGCTCCTGCCGGGCGAGGGCATCCACCTGGTCGATGGTCTGCCGTACCTGCTGCCTGACACTCTCCAGCAGTTTCTTGGTGGAATCCACTTCCTCGCGGGCAGTCTCATAGATATCAAAGAGCTGCGTCTTGTTCTCCTCTATGGTGTCAATCGTATTGTTCAGAATGTGTTTCAAGGAGCCCTCCTTGAGAGCCTCCTTCTCTTTTTCGCGCTCCATGTTCCGGACTGCCATCCCTTTCCGCTCCCATCACTTATTCATACGCCTTTTGTAATACTTATCCCGGATTAAAATTTTAAATCTTTTATAGGATTTCATCCGAGAACGTCTCATACACTCTCCGTAAAAAATAAAATTTCTAACGGAGAGTAGTATAATTCGCCACAATAGCAGCCATTTCCTGCTTTCGGGCATAGAAAAACCCGGTGCTCTGATTGCCCGGGCAAATTTCTATGACGCAAGATTGCTTGCCGCTATTTCTTGTTCTGTTTCTGCCGTTTCGCCACGATGCGAAGCACCGCAAGGGCGAGAAATGCGCCAACGATGATGTAGGCATCGCCTTCCTTGAACATCACCGCAGAGCCCTCGTCCGTTGCCTTCACATAGATGGCGGCCAAAACGACGAGAACAACGGCGATATTGGAAATCAGCGCGGCATGTTCCTTGATGAAATTGATAACACCAACCCCTTATGCAGCTTTTAATCCATGGGGTATTATAACGCATTGTTCAAGTTTTGCCAACGGCAAAATATACAGATTAACGTTTCGACGGGACGCATGTCCCATCATAACGCACAGTTCAGATTTTGCCAACGGCTGCAGCATGCTCCATGGTTCCGGACGCTCTACCCGGAAATCGAGGTGCTCCACACACCGAGAAGCTATCTCTGCGAATACCTGAAAGACATCCTAAAGGAGACCTTGCAGAACTATGAGATACCAACCTGACAAAACATCAGAAAACCTGCTCCATGAAACGAACTCCAGCGTATTCCTCAAGCTGGCCGACATCCACAACCGCCTCCAGGCCGTCCCCACCTCCTTGACCCGAGGAAAGATCATCCGTTCCCTCCCCTTCTATGACATCTCGAACCGGGAGCATGACACCGATCTGGTCAACGCCGCCTTCTGTTTTGATTCGGACTCCACGGAGGACATGGAAGCCCCCGTCATCCCGCCCCCATCCGGCAGGATTCCCATACTCCCATCCCATACGGAACTCCGCTGGCTCAAGACCATGCTGGAAAATCCCAAAAACGACTTCCTGCTCTCCGATGCACTGCGCGAAAAACTTCTGTCTGCCCTGAAGGACATCCCTGCCTATCCCTTGGATGAGGTCTGGCAGAAAAAGCAATTGGCCGGGGAGGACACCGCCCAGCCAAATTTCCGCAAAACCCTCTCCATCCTCTGCCGCGCCCTGCGGGAACAACGCAACCTGAGCCTCCGCTACAGGGACTGGAGAGGCACATCCTACCAAGGCACAGTCTCCCCCTGCCGACTGGAGTACAACACCTACACCAACCGCTTCCACTTGCTCGCATGGGAGCCCACCGAGAGACACATCCTCCACATGGGCATTGCAGGGCTCAGCGACCTTCGTCTGGAAAACAAGAAAATTCCCCCGGACACCCCCGAGCAATTCGAGAACCATCTGAAGAAACTGAAAAAGCAGGCCGAACTCACCCTCACGGACACGAAAAACGCCAAGGAAAGATGCTACGCCATGTTCGCCGCCTTCGACAAGACCGCCTTCATCGACAAGGACGGCCTCCATCACCTGAGCATCACCTACTACCGCTTCGAGCGCGAGGAGGTCATCCGCCGCATCCTCTCCCTCGGCCCTGCCGCCATTCTAAAAAAGCCAGAGGATATGAGGCATGAGATCGCCCGAAGGCTGCAGGAGGCGTGGAAACGATGCGGCAAGCGCAATGCCATGGAGCAGGTGGACGAAACCTCGAATACTTCCAGTGTGTTTTTCGGCAGCTCCATGATGCGGCGGCCCTCTTTTTCGATAATCACCCTGCCCCATGCAGCTTGACAAAAGCCCCGCTTTCCGCAACGTAGACAAAACTCATCTGCATCATCCCTCAAACAGCTTTATGAAAACCAAATTTCTATTCTCATTGTACAGGCTATCACTCCCGGAAATTCTCAAAAAACATGCGTATTTCCGGAATTCTCTTTTCGTGCCAACTTCACATCTGCCTTGCAAAAGCAGGCAGAGTATGCTATATTATTCGTGGTGGAAGAATGTTTTCGCAGGCAAGACCGAACAGTTGCATGTCGGCAAATCCGCGCCGCACCAGTGCAGATAAGGGTTTACGTTTGTTTTTATCGTTTCTTCATTACCGAACATCCAAAAAACGGCCTCCGCGCCGCAAACCACATTTTCAGTCCACTGATACCAAGACTTCCACGGTACAGGATTTGCGCAGGGCATACCGCTTGCGGTATTAAAAAGTAGGGAGTGGTTAGCGTGAAAACTGTTAGCTATGGGTAACACATCAAAAAGGCCGCACTTAATAAGCCACAAGAAGCGATTGTTTTTGACTTTTTGACTTATGCGCAGGAGTTTGATGGCTGCGGCATATGGCTCCGTGAGTGCCTCCAGTTTGATGTCAATGATTTCAATTGCCAGTTGCAGGTACTCCATGTGATGGCGGACTTGCAGCATGCGGAACTTCTGCTCCTCTGTGAGCTGGAATCCTTCGATGGACTCAACTACAGCGACAGCTTTCCTCTTGAGAGAGCGATGGAGCATGGTGGCGCAATGCTCGGCATTGGGGCTTTCATCCGTCAGCAGGTAGTCCGTGATCTCACTGGCTGATTTGCCAAACATATCGGAAACTACGGAGTCAAGGGCGATATTGCACACGGTGAAACCGTTTTGGAAGCGGTTCTTTTCACTGTTGCGCATATTGACCTTTGTTTTCATTCCTATTTGTGCCGCCAGCGACAGCGGCGGAATGGAGTTTACCATGTCAATTACTATAGACTTTACCCCTGCTGATATTCAGCTTATACAACAACAGGCTACTGCCGGCAATGTCAGCATAGAGCAGTTTTCCCGTGAGGCCATACTGAAAGCCGCACGCAATGCGGAATATGTTGCTAAGCTAAAGAAGTCTGAAGAACAAATTAACCAAGGCAATGTGGTAAAATTCTCGGATGAAGAATGGGAGAGTTTTATCAATGCCTAAGGTATTTTCTGACATTGCCTTTGCTGATTACATAGAATGGCAATCCAGCGACAAGAATACGTGGCAGAAAATCAACGCGCTCATTAAGAGCATTGAAAGAGACGGGGCCATGAAGGGGATTGGAAAGCCCGAAAAGATGAAATATGAAAAAGGTAAGTATAGTAGAAGGATTGACCATGCAAACAGGCTTGTGTATCAAGTTTCTGATGACATAATAACTATTCTTTCCTGCAAGGGGCATTACGAGGATTGAATGCGGTTTGGAAAACAGAAAGGACCTCGCCATGGAGAGTGTCATACTCTCCATGACGAGGTCCTTTCTGTTTTGCCTGATTTTCCTATATCCTAAAATCCCGCGAAGATTTTGACCTACAGGAAGTTTTAGCCCCAATGATTCAAAAAGTTCTCTTTGTTCCTTGGAAATGGGCTGCATGATTGTACATCCCCTGAAGCGGGCAATGTGAATTTTGCGAAGCTTTAACAGAAGTTCATGCATGGAATATTTCGCGTATAGCCCCGCACTCTGCATGCGCTGGTGAAGGGCACTGATGAGCAGCAATGCCAGAAAGCCA
>JAFSWY010000038.1 GCA_017444295.1 Selenomonadaceae bacterium
GAACTTCATTTCGCTGATGCGCCCGTCAAAATCCGCATGGCACTTCTTGTACTTCCTTCCGCTGCCGCACCAGCACAAATCATTCCTCGCTATCGCCATAATATACGCCAATACTTCCTTTCCATAACCTATCATACCCATAATGGTATATTATAACGCAATTGTTCAAGTTTTGCCAACGGCAAAACATTCTAATTGGCGTTTCGACAGGCCTGTCCTGTCATAACGTATTGTTCAGATTTTGCCAAAGGCAAAATACACCGATTATCGTTTCGACATGGGCTTGTCCCATGTCATAACGCAATTGTTCAAGTTTTGCCAACGGCAAAACATTCCAATCCTCCCCCAACCCTTGACACGATTCCCCATTTGCTATATATTTTATCAATATGGGCTTTGAAGAAGCACGCCCTACATCACAATACAAAAGGAAGGTGTCATCTTGCGAACCATATGCAAGCGCTTATTTCTTTTCTTTGCCGCACTTATCCTGGTATTAGCAGGAATAACGGCCTATCTTTGGCAGAGTGCCGCAAACTGCGTTCCTGTCCTCAACTACCACCAGATCAATGATACCGAAAACAACGCATTGACCGTCAAGGTTGAGCAGTTCGACAGGCAGATGCAATATCTTGCCGACAACGGCTACCATACCATAACGCCGGCCGACATGCTCGACTGCTGGGAAAACGGCAAGCAGCTGCCCGACAAACCTGTCATCATCACCTTCGATGACGGTTACAGGGACAACTACATCAACGCCTTTCCCATTCTGGAAAAATACGGCCTCAAGGCCTCCATCTTCCTCATTACGGACTATGTGAGCCTCTATCCCAACTACATTACCTGGGACATGGCAAAGGAAATGCAGGAAAGCGGCCTGATTGACCTGGAGAGCCACACCCTCAGCCACACCGAGCTCACAGAGCTGGAATCCAGCGAGGATGTTGCCCGACAGCTCCAGGGGTCCCGAGATGCACTGCAATACCGCTTGGGAAGACCCGCCTTCTTCATTGCTTATCCCTGCGGCTCCTATAGCGAGCAGGTGGAGCAGCTCACAAAAGATGCCGGTTACCGCGCGGCCTTCACTGTGAACTACGGCCTTGCTTCCCCCGACGAGCAGAGATTCGTTCTGGATCGCATCCCCATTTTTGGATGCAACCAGCATACCTTCCTCCGCTTCAAACTACGCATCGTCCTTGCACCCATCCTCTCGCCCCTCAGCACCCTGAAGACAAACCTCCAGAAAAACGGCCATACATGGCTGTCCGGCCTCATATTGATGCCATAAAAACCGAATATTACAGACAAAATGGGCTGTCCTTTGTTGGGACAGCCCATTTTTTCATCGGATAAACTGGTCAATGGCGGCATTGAGTTTTTCTATTGCTTCCTTGTCCCCCTCCTGCACCGCATCCACGATGCAATGCTCCAGATGGTCCTTCAGTATGGTCTTTGCCACACCCTGCAAGGCAGCATTCACAGCAGAAATCTGGACCAGTACCTCGCTGCAGTCCCTGCCGTCCTCCACCATCCTGCGGATGGACTCCATGTGCCCGATGACGCGGGCCATGCGGTTCAGCACGGCCTTCGTCTGGGTATGGGAGTGGGCATGCCCGTGATTTTGCTCGTGCGTGTGGCAGATCACCGTGCCGTCCGCCATGATGTGCTCATGTTCCGCCATCCCATCATCCCTTTCAAAAGGAGGTCACTTGACCCCCAGAACCACCATCTCGCCGTTGATGTTCCATTCCTTCGTGAACCCGTCGGTGCTGCCGTATTCCACAGCATCCGCCAGCACAACGCCGCGGATGTAGTCCTCATGCTTCTTCATGATATCCTGCAGCTTGTCATTGCCCCTGGCATAGACCGTGATGTGGTCCGTGACCTCGAAGCCGTTCTCCTTGCGCATGGTCTGGATCTTGCTGACAATCTCACGCACAAAGCCTTCCTCGATGAGTTCCGGCGTGAGCCGCGTCTCCAGGGCAACCGTCACATTGCCGCCGCGCTGGCAGAGATAGCCCTCCGTCTGCGCCATGGTCACTTCCACATCCTCGTTTTCAAGGATGAATTCACCGGATTTCGTCGTGACCTTGAGCTTCCCTGTCCGCTCCATCTCCTCCTTGGCAGCATGGCCGTTAAGTCCTGCCAGTGCAGCCTTGATCTCGCCGATGGACTTGCCCACCTTCGGGCCAAGGACGCGGAACTGCGGCTTGAAGCTATAGGAGAGGTATTCCTCCATGTCCTCCTTGAAGGTGACCTTCTTGATGTTAAGCTCGTCCTCCACGATTTCCTTGAAGAAATCGGAAAGGGTGCCCTCCGCCTTCACATACATATTGCCGATGGGCTGGCGGTTCTTGATGTTCGCCGCATTGCGCGCCGCCCTGCCGAGTACCACGATTTCCAGCACCAGATTCATGTTCTTCTCAAGCTCTGCGTCGATATACTCTTCCCGTACCGTCGGGAAGTCGCAGAGATGGATGCTCTCCGGCGCGTTCTTGTCGATGCTGCAGACGAGATTGCGGTAAATGCTCTCCGTCACGAAGGGAATCAGGGGAGCTGCCGCCTTCGCCGTGGTGACAAGGGCCGTGTAGAGTGTCATATAGGCATTGACCTTGTCCTGCTCCATGCCCTTCGCCCAGAACCGCGCACGGCTGCGGCGCACATACCAGTTGGAAAGCTCATCCACGAATTCCTGGAGGACCTTCGCAGCTTCCGTCACCTTATAGTTCGCCAGGTTTTCGTCCACGGTCTTCACCATGGTATTGAGGCGCGAGAGGCACCACTTGTCCATGACAGTGAGGCTTTCATAGTCCAATTCATACTTAGTGGCATCAAACTCATCAATGTTGGCATAGAGCACAAAGAAGGCATAGGTGTTCCAAAGGGTTCCCATGAACTTCCTCTGCCCCTCCTGCACTGCCGTGCCGGAGAAGCGGTTCGGCAGCCAGGGTGCGCTGTTCTCGTAGAAATACCAGCGGATGGGATCCGCCCCATAGGTCATGAGGGCTTCCATGGGATCCACCGCATTTCCCTTGGACTTGGACATCTTCTGCCCGTTCTCATCCTGCACATGCCCCAGGACAATGACATTCTTGTAGGGACTCTTGTTGAAGAGCAGGGTCGAAATGGCAATGAGGGAGTAGAACCATCCCCGGGTCTGGTCCACGGCCTCGGAAATGAAATCCGCCGGGAAATGTTTCTCAAAGATCTCCTTGTTCTCAAAGGGATAATGCCACTGGGCAAAGGGCATGGCCCCGGACTCGAACCAGCAGTCGATGACCTCGGAGACACGGTGCATCTCCTTGCCGCACTCCGGGCATTTGATGGTGACAGCATCCACATAAGGGCGATGCAGCTCAATTCCATCGGGACAGTTGTCCGACATGCTCTTGAGTTCCTTGATGGAACCGATGGCATGCTGGTGGCCGCACTGGCATTCCCAGATATTGAGAGGGGTGCCCCAGTAGCGGTTGCGGCTGATGCCCCAATCCTGCACATGCTCCAGCCAGTCGCCGAAA
>JAFSWY010000333.1 GCA_017444295.1 Selenomonadaceae bacterium
TGCATGAGGCTCCTCAATCACAATATTCCGGCACGCCATGCGGGGCTTGCCCTTCGGATAATCCCCCCGCATGGTAGCCTAAAGTAACAAAAGCCTTGGCCAGAATAGTAGGCGATTAAAATTTTGGACATATTTACGTTACCTCCTATCACTCAATCATCTTGACGATTTTTGCTGGAACACCGACCACCACGGCATTATCGGGAACGTCTTTCGTCACCACCGAGCCTGTGCCGACAATGGCATTCTCACCAATGGTCACGCCGGGCAGAATGCTGACCCTCGCCCCGATCCATGCGTTCTTTTTGATGCGGATTTCCTTCGTCATGATGGTACGGATATTTTTCGGCTCATGGTTCACGGTGAACAGCCCCACGGCCATGTTCCTTCGCTACCTTTTCGAGATTGTCAACGACCACCTTGTCCACATCGTTGGTGGCGTTCCAGACCATCGGGGAGACATCGTCGATCTTGTTGCGTTCCGTTGCCGTTCCCCAAGGATGGGCGCAGCGGCCGCCCGCCAAGGGGCTCCAAGGCACCACCGCCATTTTCCTATCCTGGCAGAGGGGCATAATCTCCCGCTCTTCCTCCCGGTAAATGAGATTGTACTGAGGCTGAAGGGAAACGAATTTCGTCCAGCCGTGCTTCTCGGCAATGTTCTGCATCCATTCCAGCTGCCAGGCGAAAATCGTCGATGCGCCGATATAACGCGCCTTGCCGCTCTTCACCACATCATGCAGCGCCTCCATCGTTTCTTCCATGGGTGTATTAGGGTCAAGACGGTGAATCTGATAAAGGTCAACATAATCAAGGCCAAGGCGCGTAAGGCTATGGTCGATTTCCGCCATGACATTCTTGCGGGAAGTGCCGCCGCCGTTGGGACGGCCGGGGCGCATCGGGATTGTGGATGCCGTGTCCTTTGTCCAGCTTACGGATGGAGTCCATCTCGCCTTCGGTCAGCTCAAAATCAAAGAGAGCGAGGTTCGTGCGCATCCGTTCCTGTTTGGTGGAGCGAGGCAAAACGATACATCCTTCCTGTACCTCGAATCGAAGGATGATCTGCCCCACATCCTTATGATACCGTTCTGCCAGCCCCATCAGCACAGGCTCTCTGAGAAGTTCTCTGCTTCCCTGCCCCAATGGTGCCCACGCTTCTAACATAACATGTTCCTTGGACATCAAGGCACGCAGTTCCTTCTGCTGGCAATAGGGATTGAACTCCACCTGATTGACAGAGGGCATGCTTGAGAGCCCCGGCACAATTTTTTGCCAGATAGCAGGTGTCATATTGGACACCCCCAAGGAGCGAATATCTCCCGACTTCCTGTATTCCTCCATGGCTTTCCATGCTCCGGCAACATCGCCGTAAGGTTGATGGATGAGCATCAAATCAATGTATGTCCCCAAATGCCGCAGACAGCGCTCAATGCCCTTTTTTCCCTGCTACACTATAGCAAAAAGAATGTACAATAGGAATGCTGAAATCCAGTATGCAGAAAATGAAATCTAATCGTATCTTGAACCCACCGGCCTTTGCCGAAAAGCGTTTTGCCAGCGACGCGAAGCTGTCCTTTATGGCACCACTATGACTGCGGTTTGTCTCCTTGGGTGGAACATGCAATCTGCGCCAATCTGGACAGCTTCATTTCATCAGCGTTTCCTTAAGTGATTTGTCATTGCACCCAACGATTACTTTTGCCAAAAGAAAAATCCTTGAAATACAAGGAGGCAAGGACTTCCGGAAACATGGGTCCATTCAGCGTTTCCTGAACAGATTTTCCCCTTGGCAAAATCGGAACTATGAGGTATAATTGCTTTATGAA
>JAFSWY010000334.1 GCA_017444295.1 Selenomonadaceae bacterium
CCTGTCCTTGTCCGAAAGGATCACCGGCTCCATGCCCCAGTCCACGCCGATCTCCGGGTCATTCCAACGGATGTTGCCGTCGCACTCCGGCGCATAGTAATTGTCCGCCTTGTACTGGACCTCCACATCATCCGTCAGGGTGATGAATCCATGGGCAAACCCCCTGGGAATGAAGAGCTGCTTCTTGTTCTCCGCCGAGAGCCTCACCCCCACCCACTTCGCGTACTGGTGCGAGCCCTTCCTGATATCCACCGCCACGTCAAGAATCTCTCCCCGGGTGCAGCGCAGGAGCTTCGCCTGGCACATGGGGTTGAGCTGGTAATGGAGCCCCCGAAGGGTTCCCTTCGTGGCCGAGAAGGACTGGTTGTCCTGCACGAAATCCACATGGATTCCTCCCTCCTCCATCTTCCTCTTCGACCAGCTCTCCATGAACCAGCCCCGCGCATCGCCGAACACCTGCGGCTCCACCACATACACGCCTTTCAGGGCTGTCTCCGCAATCTTCAATTCTCCCACTCCCATTCATTTCCAATATCATGGTACCGCCGCAAATCTTCCTGTAATGCCGCAAAACACGCTTTGACGCGCGTCGGTTCCGCATTGCCCAAATGCCAGTCGATGAGGGCCTCCCGAAACTGCGTCGCCAGCATCTTCGCATCAATGCTGGCCAGAGACGGATACATCTCTGCCACAGAAAACTCGAACTCCTTCGCTCTCCGCAAAATATCCTCCTGCTGTCCCCCCCCACAAGACTCAAGCCGTTCTGTGTCCACTCTCAGAAGTTCCAGGCATCGCGCAGCCTCTCTCTTCCAATGTTCCAGCTTTCCCTGCGGTGTTTCCATCCATGCCCTTGCCCAATCCTCATGGGAAAGCTCCTGGGTCAACAGGCAGAGATTTCCCTCCATCGGCATTTTTTCCAACTGCGGCATCGCCTTGGAGCACTCTGCCATCAGCTCTTCCCGTGCGGTGAGGCAGAAAAAGCGGCCAAAGGGGTGCAGCGTTGGAAGCAGCGAATGAACAAGCTCCGGTGACACCTCCCCCCTGGTATCATCCAGAAGCAGCACCGCAAACTGTTGCTGCATCAGTGGCAAATCCTTCAATTCCATCGGAATGGAAAAGATGTTGTCCACGGGCAGCAGTCGTATGCCATCCCGGCTCATGCAATAGAGCAGGCTGTCGGGATGGAATGTCTTCAGGATTGCCGCCGACTCCATGCTCAAGGCATCCACAGAGGAACCACCGACCCTCAAAACCCGGACAGCATGATGCTTTTTCCACAGTTCCCGCACCATGAGCAGCACCACCGCAGCATATCCCATCCGCTTCTTTTCTTTCAGTGGTTCCAGATGCTTCAGCAAGGTACCGAGAAAGGGCTTGTCCTGCCGCAGCTTCCCATAGCGAGGCTCCACTTCCGTCATGCTGATTGTGCTATGGTTTTCATAAATGTCAAAGGCATCCAGCAGAAGCTTTGCCCTGCCGTCATTCCCCACATAGGAGAACCGTCTGTTGTCAAACTTTATTGAACTCACTCTTTTCAAGCCCCCACGCAATGACCCGCATTCTTTGGAGGCTCATCGAACAGCAGATAATAGAGACGAGCCGCAATCTTGAGGAAATCAAAATTCTCCCGCCCATACTCCACGGCTCTTTTGCCCCCTTTCAGCAAAAGCTCCTGATCCGGACAAACCCTCTGCAAAATGGCAGCCAATGCCGCTGCATCACTGATGGGAAACACATCGCCGCAGGCACCATTATCCACAACA
>JAFSWY010000335.1 GCA_017444295.1 Selenomonadaceae bacterium
AACGCGAGGAAGCGGAGGGCTATGGAACCTACACCCGGTGGTTTGCCGTCCATACGGGCAAAGGAATTATTGCCCAATGGCGCAGTTCACAAGGTAGTCCGCCTGTCAATCCTGACCATGAAGTGATGTTTCTTTCCCCCGAAAGGCAGCTTGCCATGAGCGTAGTGGAATGCGGGAGGAATTATCTTCGACACCCATGGGAAGGAATCCCGCCCATTGAAATCCCCGACACCCTGCCCGAATATGTGATGCTCACAGACATCGGACCGAATGTCTTTGACATGATTCAGGCGAGAGAGGAAAGAAAGGACTGGCCGAGTGGCGATGCTCGTTTCAAGATGCCCTTTGTGAAATCGGATATGGAGCAGATTGCCGTAGCATTCGGCACCAGTCACTCGGATATGGATAATACTTGGTATTACACGCAGGGAGAGTACAAGGCATACTTTGAGAAATGCCGAAAGGTTTTTTACGAGCTGCCAGATGAGATTCAAAAATTCCTGATCCGTTGTACAGAGGTGGAAAAAAGATACCTGAAAGGACGGCCTTGGGAGAGATTTCGAAATGAATGCAACGTGGGCGCAGAGGACGATGACGCAGGGGCTCTTGCCCGCATCCATGTCTTTGGCTTGGGAGAGGAAGGCATGGAATGTGCTGATTTCCTGCGCGAGCAAATGCAGGATGTGCCGGATGTGAGGCTGGTGGTCGTGCCAATCGACCTGGATGAACAGAAAACTCTGGCGGATGAATCGGAGGAAATCCTCAGCGAAACCAGCGGCGTAGGAGCCAGCTTTTACTGCGGCAGCAGAAATCACCTTGACCTTCGCCGTCAGGTGCAGGGCGCGGATATATCGCTGATTATCGCCTCCACGGGGGACAGCACATCATGGAAGGCGGCATCGGTGGTGGCAAGGGCATCCAGCGTGGCGCGTGTTTACAGCATAATGCTCACCATCCCTTCCCACCTTTTCGTGGAGGGTGAGGATGCACGCTGTCCGCATCGGCTGGCATTTCGGGAGATGTATCAACGCGCGTGGAGCGTGGTTTCCCTTCCCCATGAAGCATCGGGGCAAGTCATCCGTCCCGCCTGGTCGGATGCCAAGCAAACCATTCTGCAAGCCGCCAGGACCATCCGAGACTTGTGCTCTGATGAGGGGTGGCACAGCACGCCGCAGGATTTGACCAACTGGACGGATGCCAAGGAGCTGTTGTCCTCGCCGGAGCAATACGATCCAAGGAGCTTCCTGTTTTTCGGCATGGGAGAGGGAGCAGGGGAGCATGCCAACGCCAATGCGATGGAGAATGCCCTTCATTCCCAATTCCTGAAGGGAAGGATGGGGGATGCCGCCGGTGTCTTGGCTTTGGTGGAAACCTCCGCCGATATGGGAAGCGGTCTGCCGCAGGACATCCAAGAAGCTCTGGACTGCCTTCGCGCGTCCATTCCGGAGGAGGCGGAGATGATTGCCCATGCCTCTACGGATTCCTCCCTTGGGGACAAGGTGCGCGTCTGCCTGATTGCCAGACTCCCCGGCGAGGAGGAGATGCTTTTTTCCCGGCAGGAGATTGCGGAGGAGCAGGCAAGGCAGGAGCAGTTCTATCGGCAGTATGATAGCAACGACTGAATTTCCATGTGTAAAAGGAACATGAGCAGAAAAGCTCGGTGAAAATGTATGGATGCCAAAACTCTGATAAGCAAAATCACTTGCTGGATCCAAGATGAAGCAGCCAAGGAACTTCCCGATGGCTATGTCTGCATCATAGGCGGCGAAGCAGAAAAAGCCGCGAGGGAAGTTGTGGTCAAGGAACGATTCATATTTCGCCAACGGCTAGATGCACCGGAGTTTTTACTTCGCTTTGGCTTTATCCGTTCATACTTGGAGCATAGAGCGGTCAAGAAAGGGAAAGCGTTCTTTGAGGAAATGGTCGGCGAATGCCTGCTGGAAGAGCAGGATGATGTGGATGCTATTCTCCTGTATCCTGACAAATTGCTTCGGTTTTATAAAGAATTTGTGCAGGAAGATGCATCCGCGGAAATAGATGCAGACGAATTGGAAAACGTAGCGAGGGGATTTGCAAGGCATGAATGCCGTCATGCCTGCTAATTTACGGAACTGCGAAAAATGGGCGTAGATCCCTCTCTTGTGCTGGAATGGGAGTTCAACACGTTTGATTACGCCGAAGGCCCATTGGAAACGGACGCTTTCCTTTATCAGTTCCATGAGACGGGACAAAGTGTTGATGAGGTTTGTCGGGAGATTATCAGCAAGGCTTCTATATAGCAGCTTTGTTAAGGAGGGAATGTCTTATGAAGCAGGGGAGCGGGAACCGCCGGTTTCTTCCGCCGCAGAAAAGCATGTTTGACCGGGTTTCCGAGGTCGTTTCCAATGCCGTTGACGATACATTGTCAAAAATCCTTGGCAGGAAGAAGTCTTCACGAAGAATGATGAAGGAGATCAAGGATGGCATGGTTCTCTATCAAAATAAAAAGAGATAAACCAGATGTATGACTACATCCCACAGGCTTTTCGGCTTGTGGGATTTTTTTGGACAAAATGTAGGAATTGTTCTGACAGAACACCACTTGGATCATGTGGTGTGTTAGGATGAAGTGAGGGTTGTCCTGACCTTTTACAGAGTGGTGTTGAACGAAATGATTCCATCGGGCTGGGAAGAGGGTGAATCGCTTGAGTATCACGGTAATGAATAATACAACATCAAGTCTTGCCTTGGGAGAACTGAATAAGAACAATAACAAGCTGTCGAAGAGCTTGCAAAAGATATCTTCAGGCATGCGCTTTACTGGCGCAGGCGGAAATGCTGCCGAATATGCCATATCGGAAAAAATGCGTGTGATGATTCGTTCCTTGGAGCAGGATATCGAGAATTCACAGAAGGGAATTTCCCTTGTAAAAACTGCGGAGGGTGGAATTCAGGGAATCAATGATGTGTTAAATCTATTACAGTGATTGATATGACGAGGAGGACTCGCTATGGGAATGTTTCTGGTTCAACTCATAGGGCGAAGCATAGTGTATCTTGTTGGAACCATCGTTTTGGGCATATTGGGCTTTATTTGGGACGCCATATTCAAGTAATCATTATGAAAAAAACAGACATCCCTGTAATGAAAGATAATAACATTTGCATAGAGGGAGGAATCCTTATGAAAGAAGAATTGGCAAAGGTGCTGTTTTCCAAGAACCGAAAACAAAAGCCAGCCGTCGACGCATTCTGCTTTGGAAGGAAGATGTGGCTATGCTGCAACGCTATCGTGAATGGCAACAGCAGTATGCCGAGGAACCGGGAGACAAATACGCCATGCGGGAACTGGTCTTTGCCAGCCCCTTCGGCACGCCAATCCGCCCTGCGAATTTTACGAGGAGATATTTCCGACCTCTGCTACGGAAATGTGGCATTGATGAGAAGTTCACTTTTCACGGGTTGCGCCATACGCATGCTGCGTTGCTCTTGCAACAAGAAGTCAATCCCAAAATCGTGCAAGAGCGTTCGGGACATTCCTCCATCAAGGCGACGATGGACACCTACTCACATGTTCTTCCCGATATGCAACGGCAGGCGGTGGACGCGATGGAAAGGATTTTCGAGTGATAAGGCAAGAACCATTGCAGGCTGTTCCCGTGGGATTGGACAATACCGTCCAGTCCCATGGGGACTTTTTTTCATCTTATCATTGGGCAGATGTGGCAAGGGATAGGAAGGATTTTCCGTGTTCCTGCCGAAATAAAAAAGATACGTCGGATGCTCCCCCGAAGTTGCGATCCAAAGCCGGAAGGTAGAGACATGAACATTGTAAGGAAACACGGGAGGAGAGCACCTATGGATCTCACGCACATTCATCATGTGGCCGTCATTGGGCGCAACTATGAGAAGAGCAAGCATTTCTACGTCGATCTGCTGGGCCTTGAAGTCATCAGCGAGCATTACCGCGAAGAGCAGCAGGACTGGATCATCTATCTGCGGCTTGCGGATGCGGTGCTGGAGCTGTTCATCAAGCAGGGCT
>JAFSWY010000336.1 GCA_017444295.1 Selenomonadaceae bacterium
ACGATTTTATTTTCGGAAGAATTGGAGCATACAAAAGCGTATCTTGCCATAGAGCAGGCGCAGTTTGAAGAAAATTTATTTATTGAATACGACACGCCGTATGTAAATTTTAAGATTCCGCCGCTGACATTGCAACCGATTGTAGAAAATTGCGTTAAGCATGGACTTGATCTTGATTCTGATCCTTTAAACATTTTAATTTTGACGCGCGAAACAGAATCGGGCAATGAAATTATCGTTGAGGACAACGGAGCAGGATTTGAACTTGACGACGGCAGAGAAAATTTTGCGTTGAAAAATATTCAAAAACGATTGGAAATGTTCTGCGAAGGGAATTTAAGCATTTATCCGCGCGAATGCGGCGGAACGATTGTAAAGATTTTTATACCATTTTAAAAAAAGAGGGGGCTGCCGCCTGAGGATTTTACCCTTCATGCGACAGCCCCTTTCGCTTTTTCTTTCTGCAAATATGTGTGCTAAAGATGTATTACAGATTCACTTGACGTGATGCTGACTCCGCATAATATTTTTCTTCCGCCGCCAAAAGCTGCCTGGCAGACTCCAACTGCTGGTTTACCTGCTCATAGGATGTGCCGCCCAGGGAGTTGCGATTCCTGACGCAGGTCTCCGGGCGGATGGCCTCCTTGATGTCATCCTCGAACAAAGGCGACAGCTTCTTGAAATCCTCCAACGTCATATCCTTAAGCCAGATGCCCTTCTCTATGCATTCATGCACTGCCCTTCCGGCAACCGCATGCGCCTGGCGGAAGGGCATGCCTTTTTTCACAAGATAATCCGCCAGATCGGTGGCATTGGAGAAATCCTCCTCCACCGCCTTCCTGGTAACCTCTTCCCGCACCTTCATGCCGCGAATGAGCTGGGCATAGACTGCAAGGCTGAACTTGACCGTATCAATCGCATCGAAAATGCCTTCCTTGTCCTCCTGCAAATCCTTGTTATAGGCAAGGGGAAGTCCCTTGACCGCCACCAGCATTGCCATGAGATGACCAATGACCCTTCCGGTCTTGCCGCGCACCAACTCGGAGACATCGGGGTTCTTCTTCTGCGGCATCATGGAGGAACCCGTGCAATGGGCATCATCCAGTTCCACAAAAGAGAACTCACGGGAGCACCAAAGAATGGTTTCCTCGCTGAGACGGGAAAGATGCACCATCAGGATAGATGCGGCGGACAGGAACTCCATGATGTAATCCCGGTCGCTCACCGCATCGAGGCTGTTATGGTAGATGCTCTCGAAATTGAGCTGCTGCGCCACGAATTCCCTGTCGATGGGAAAGGTCGTCCCCGCCAGGGCACCTGCCCCCAGCGGCATGATATCCGCCCGCTCATAGACGCCTTGGAAACGCGCAAAGTCCCGCACCAGCATGGCGAAATAGGCCATGAGATGATGAGCAAAGAGAATGGGCTGCGCCCGCTGCAGGTGAGTATAGCCCGGCATGATGACCTCGCGATGCTTCTCTGCTGTCTCCACCAAGGCCTGCTGCAGATCGATGATGAGGCTTTCCACCTCTGTCACCTGACGGCGCACATACATATGCGTATCCAAGGCCACCTGGTCATTGCGGCTGCGGGCCGTATGCAAACGCCCTCCCGCCTCGCCGATGGCATCCGTGAGCCGCTTCTCAATATTCATGTGGATATCCTCGAGATCCACAGAAAAGTCGAACTTCCCGGCCTCAATCTGCCCCAGGATGTCCCTGAGCCCCTTGACGATGGCATCCTTGTCTTCCCCGGAAATGATGCCGCATTTCTCCAGCATCGTCGCATGGGCGATGGAACCGGCGATATCCTCATGGTACATCCGCTTGTCAAAGTCAATGGAGGCCTGGAATTCATTGATCATTTCGTCGGTGGACTTGGAAAAACGTCCCCCCCAAAGCTTCTCACTCATTTTCCCTGCTTCTCCTGCATGAGAGCACGCACCTTCAATGGCAGGCCAAAGAGATTGATGAAGCCCGTAGCGTCTGCCTGATTGTAAACGTCATCGTGCTCAAAGGTCACGAATTCCTGGCTGTAGAGGGAATAGGGGGACTTTGCGCCGGCGGAGATGATGTTGCCCTTGTAGAGCTTGAGCTTTACCGTGCCGGTCACCGTCTGCTGGGTGCTGTCAACAAAGGCAGCCAATGCCTCCCGAAGCTGGCAGAACCACATGCCATCATAGACGAGCTCGCCGTAGCGCACTGCCATCTGCTCCTTGTAATGATAGGTGGAACGGTCGAGGCAAAGATATTCCAGTTCCCGATGGGCATAATAAAGGATGGCTCCGCCGGGATTCTCATAGACGCCGCGGGATTTCATGCCTACCAGGCGGTTCTCGCAGATATCCGTGATGCCCACGCCATTGCGTGCACCGATCTCATTGAGCTTCGTCAGAAGCTCAACCGCACCGAGCTTTTCGCCATTGACAGCGACAGGCTCGCCCTTCTCGAAATCAACCGTGACATACTCCGG
>JAFSWY010000337.1 GCA_017444295.1 Selenomonadaceae bacterium
GCCATGAGCCGCGACGACCTCAAGGAATGCCTGGAGGGTGTGGCAGAGGAAGGCTATCGCCAGAGGGAGCTTCTTTTCGGCGAGGAGAATATGCGGGAACTGGAGAAGGTGGTCATGCTCCGGGTGGTGGACAACAAGTGGATGGAGCATCTTGACCATATGGACATGCTCAGGGAGGGCATCAACCTCCGCGCCTATGGCCAGAGGAATCCGCTGGTGGAGTACAAGATCGAGGCCCTTGACATGTTCGAGGAGATGGAGCATTCCATCATGGACCAGATTGCCAGCCTCATGTACCATGTGAGCATTGTGATGCCGCAGCAGACGGCTCCTGCCGAGGGCGAGGACGGGGAAGAGCCGAAGGCGCCCCAGGCCACGGAGCAGCAGAAGCTTCAGGCCATCGAGAAGCAGAAGTCCCAGCTGCAGGACCATTTGAGCAGCGCCACGGCCTCCCACGGAAGCGATGTGAGTGCCGCCGAAGCGAAGAAGAAGCCCGTGACAAAGGATGGAAAGAAAGTCGGCAGGAACGATCCCTGCCCCTGCGGCAGCGGGAAGAAGTTCAAGAACTGTTGCGGGCGGGATAAATAATAGAAATGTTTTTGATAAAGGAAGATACGACGATATGCTGGAAGACCGTAAGACTGAACTGGCAGCTTTAAAGGAAAAGCTGGACATCATGGGGAATTCCCTGGATGTCCCCCGCAAGGAAGAGAAGATTGCCGAGCTGGAATACAAGATGGGGGAGCCTACCTTCTGGGATGATGCGGAGGAGGCCCAGAAAATCAATCAGGAGCTCAATGACCTGAAAATCGGCGTGGACAAGTACAAGGCATTGGTGACGAAGTATGAGGATGCCCAGACCCTTTGGGAAATGGGCATGGAGGACAAGGACGAGTCGGTGGAGGGCGATGTGTGCTCCGAGATGGAAGCCATCAAGGAAGGCTTAGAGGCTCTGCAACTGGAGATTCTTCTTTCCGGTCCCTATGATGCCAACAATGCCTATCTGGAGCTTCATGCCGGGGCCGGCGGCACGGAGGCGCAGGACTGGACGCAGATGCTCCTTCGCATGTACGGCCGCTGGGCAGAACGCCATGGCTTCACGGTGGAGACGCAGGATCTCCTGCCCGGCGACGAAGCGGGAGTGAAGTCTGTGACGCTGTTCATCCGGGGGCATAATGCCTATGGCTTCCTGAAATCGGAGAAGGGGGTCCACCGCCTCGTGCGCATTTCTCCCTTCGATGCCAATGCCCGCCGCCATACGTCCTTCTCGGCTTGTGATATCATGCCGGAGATCGACGATGCCGTGGAGGTGGACATCAACATGTCCGATGTGCGTGTGGATACCTATCGCGCCAGCGGCGCCGGCGGCCAGCACATCAACAAGACCTCCTCGGCGGTCCGCATGACCCATGAGCCCACAGGTATCGTGGTGCAGTGCCAGAATGAGCGTTCCCAGCTCCAGAACCGCGAGCAGTGCCTCAAGATGCTCCGTGCCAAGCTCTTCGAGCTGGAACAGGAGAAGAAGGACGCTGAGATTGCGAAGCTGGAGGGCGACCAGCAGAAAATCGAATGGGGCAGCCAGATACGCTCCTATGTGTTCCAGCCTTACACCATGGTCAAGGACCACAGGACTGGTGAGGAAACGGGGAATGTGCAGGCGGTCATGGACGGGGAGCTCGATCCCTTCATCCGTTCCTATCTGGCGGCCAAGGCGAACCATGAACTTTGAATCGAAGCCCGTCCTTGGTTCCTAAGGACGGGCTTTCCGATGGAGCGTGATATTTTGCGAAAAGGCTTGACTATTTTATTTATCGTCTTCATAATATTAATCATGTTTTGTGAGTTCATCCTGCCGACTTTGGTGTCTTCCACGCTGAAAACCCGTCTTTCGGAGCGTCTGGCGACCCATGATGTGACGGTGTCGATGTCTTCCTCCCCCAATCTTTTGATCAGCCTGGGGCGTGCGGATACGCTTCGCGTGATTGCACATTCGGCAAAGCTGGGGGAGATCTATGTCGAGGAACTGTCGGCGGAAGGCGAAGGCGTGCGGATCGACATGCCGGCCCTGCTGGAGGATGGAACCCTTCGGCTCCAGTCGGCAGACAAGCTGGAACTCAAGGGCATTGTCACGGAACTGAATCTCAAGGAGCTCATCAGCCGCCAGGTGGAAAGGCTGGAGAATGTCCAGGTGAAGATCACGCCGCAGAATGTCCTGGTGACGGCGAATGCCAAGGTGTTTGGGCGCATGGTGGATATCGAGATGACAGGGATGGTGCTGGAGGACAGCGGCTCCCTGTATTTTCGCATGACGAAGCTCAATGTGAAGAATGCCTTTCCCGGCAAGATCAGTTTGGACAGCATCTTTGGCGATATTCAGATCGTGAAGCCGGACAAATTGCCTTTGGGGGCGAAGTTCGAGCGGGTGGAGATGCAGGATGGCAAGGTCATCCTGTCGGCAGGACGTCGGCAGCCCTCGCCGGAGAAGGCGGAAAACGAAGATTTGTAACGAGGCGGAGTAGATGAAATTGTTTCAATACAATCGCTGGCTCATTGCATGCATGATCCTTGGGCTGGCAGCGTCGCTGGTTATTTGCTGGCAGCGTCATGAGGTAGAGGTGCGGAATAACCAGGTGGATCTTGCCATTGACTATGAGGCATTGCTGGAACTGGCGGATCGTGAGGGCATTCCTGCGCAGGAAATGCTGGCGAAGGCCAAGGAGGCGGGATTTACCTCTTTGGCGGTTTATGAGACCTCCTTCAAGAAGTTCAACGAGAACGGAAAGGCGACGGCAGCAGCCGGAAGTGATATCCTGGCCAATTACAGGAACGGATCCCTGACGGATCCGGCCTGGCGCGATTTTGTTGCGGCGGGGAATGTCAAGGGCAATGAGGTCTATGTGACAGGCGAGGATCCGCAGGTGTTCCGGGAGACAAAAGAGGATCTCATCCGCCGTCTCGGAAAGGACCGGGTGGCCTCGTGGCAGGTGGGAGGAAAGGAAGTCCTCGCCGTCAAGGCCCATTACGAGTCCTTCCTGAAAATGAATATCGGCCTTCCCACGGATGAGATGAAGGCCGTGAACGAGGCAGGCTTCTACGTGCTTGCCCGTCCCAGCAACTATGAGGGCTGCACCAGGGAGGATGTGCAGGCGGTATTCAAGCGCCTGGATGGGATCAAGGTGTCTGAGGTGGTTTTTGCCGGCAACCAGTCCCTGGGAGCGACGAAATCCCTGCAGGCCACCATTGATGAACTCAAGGCGCGCAATATGACGCTGGGGCTGATCGAGGATGTTTCACAGCTTCAGTTCTATCGCCAGGAGGGCATGGGAGAGATTGCCAAGGGCATTGGCTACGACCATGTGGCAAGGCTCTACAGCGTTCCGAGGGATGAGATGGCGAAGCTCAAGATCGATACGGCGGTGGAGCGCTGGGCCAATACGGACCAGGAGCGCAATATCCGCATCGACCTGCTGCACATCTACAAGAGCCCGTCGCCGGATATGAGCCTTCTGGAGACGAACATGAAGTATTTCAAGGATACGTCGAATATCCTGCGGGAAAAGGGCTTTACGTTGGGCCCGGCCGGTACCTTTGAGGCATATTATCCCAGCAAGGCCTTGCGTGCCTTGGTGATGCTGGGCGTTGCCGCGGCAGGGGTGCTCTACTTGTCCCTGATTTTTCCAGGGATCAATGCAAGTGCGAGGCATCAGTATTTCCTGCTTGTGATCTTTGCGGCAGCTGCGGTGATTCCGGTGCTCATGGGAAATGGCAACAAGATCCGCATTCTTGCGGCTTTTGCCAGTGCGAACCTGTTCCCGGCATTGGCCGTCATCTGGCAGCTGGACCGTTTGCGCTCCTTCCGCAATGAGGTGAGGGTTTCCCTGCCGAAACTGGTGGTGACGGCTGCCCTTGCCCTTTTCGTGACAGGGGCCATGTCCTATGTTGGTGCGGCCTATCTTTCCGGTGCCTTGTCGGATACGGAGTATTTTCTGGAGTTCAATATCTATCGGGGCATCAAGCTGACCTTTATCCTGCCCCTTGTCTTTGTGGCCCTGGCCTTCCTGCAGCGTTTCGATATCTTTGACGGAAAGTTCGATGACAGCAAGGGGATGATGGACCAGCTCAGGCAGATTTTCGATATGCCTGTGAAAATCAAGACACTTATGGGCATTGGCATCGTGCTTTTGGCATGTATTGTCTTTATTGCCCGCAGCGGGCATACCCTGGGGATGCCGGTTTCCAGCACGGAATTGCGCTTCCGCGCCTTTTTGGAGCAGGCATTCTATGCCCGTCCCCGTTCGAAGGAGCTTTTGATCGGCCATCCTGCCTTCATGCTGGCAGCCATGGCATGGCAGCGCAAGTGGCCCACGATGGTATTTTTCCTGTTGGTCATCGTTGCCACCATCGGGCAGGGCTCCATGGTGGAGACCTTTGCCCATATGCGCACGCCGGTCTACATGTCCTTCATGCGGGGGATTGGCGGCATTGTGCTGGGAGCCGGAGTCGGCGCTGCGGCCATGGTGCTTGTCCAGTTCTGGCAGATGCTTCTGGCCAGAGTAAAAAAAGGAGTAGGAATCTGATTCATGCGCAATATTGTGGTTTCCGGGTATTACGGCTCAAAAAATGGCGGCGACGAGGCGATGCTTGCCGCCATGATCGAGGTGTTATCCGATCTTGACCCAAAACTGAATATCACGGTCATCTCGGCGAATCCGGAGGACACGAAAAAGCGCCATGGAGTGGAGGCCATCTCCTGGCTGGGGTTGCCCGGAATCTTTTGTGCCTTGAGAAAGGCCGACCTTCTCATCAGCGGTGGCGGAAGCCTTTTGCAGAACGTCACCAGTGGGCGCAGTCTCTATTACTACATGGGCATCATCTTTCTGGCGCATTTTCTGGGAACGCCGGTGATGCTCTATGCCCAGGGAATTGGCCCGATTTACGGGGGGCTTGCCCGCCGTGTGATGAGCTGGCTGGGCAACCATGTAAATGTCATCACGGTGCGGGACCATGGCTCCCTGGAGGAGCTGGAAAGCCTCAATATCCGTTCCCCTCATATCGAATGCACGGCGGATCCTGTGCTGGCAATCAACCCTGTGGACCGATCCATCGGAAGGAGCATCCTGAAACGCTATCATGCAGGCGATGACAGGCCGATGGTAGGGATTTCCGTTCGGGAATGGAAGGGCTGGCAGCATTACAAGGAGGCCCTTGCGGGGACGGCAGATGCCATTGTGCGGGAATTCGGCGCACGGGTGGTATTTCTCCCCATGCAGTATCCGGAGGATATGAAGGCCGCGGAATCCATTGCGGCCATGGCACAGGAAGAATGCACGGTACTTGGGGATGAATATGCGACAGGGGAACTTCTGTCCCTGGTGGGCTGTATGGATCTCATGATCAGCATCCGGCTGCACGCCCTGATTTTTGCGGGGGTGATGGGAGTGCCCATGATCGGCGTTTCCTATGATCCGAAGATCGAGCGGTTCATGGATTCTATCGGGGATGCTATTGCGGGGCATTTGGAAGATGTGACGGTGGAGCAGCTCATGGCAGAGGTTCGCCGCAAATGGAATGACAAGGCGGCATTCCGTGAACAGAATGCCGCTCTTCTGGCCGAATTGCGGGAGAAAGCGATCCGCAATGCAAAATTGGCGTTGGAGGCTATGGGATAGAAGAGGATAGGTACATTACAGTCGATACTGAGGATATTTTTTGCGAAAGGATTGGCATAACGACTGTATCTCCGAATTCCTGCCGTCCAGTTGGAGTGCTCTTTGGAACCAGTGGGCGGCAGAATCTATGCTGCCCCTGATTTGCGCGATTTCTCCCAGGCGTTTGCAGGCAATGGCGGCAGCTTCTTTTGTGAAATAGGAACTTTGCCGATGATTGATTTCTGTGGAATCAAAGATTTCCATGGCCTTTGCGAGCATTTCAGCGGCCTCATCCAATCGTCCCATGCCACAGAGGACCATGCCCTGTTCTGCATAAAATTCCGGGAGCTCCGGCAGTTCCCGGATGGCGGCATGTGTCAGGGACAGCATGTCCTGCAGTGGCATGTTCAGCTGGCGCATGGACTCAATGGCGATGTGGTACAGGGAGCCTTGCGACCCGATGAGCAGAAGCCCGGCATCCAGTGCCTGCATGGCATGGGCCAGGGCTTTTTTGTAATCGTGCAGGCCGAAATAGCATTCTGAAAGATAGTGGTCATGGGCAGGAGATTTGCCGTTTTCCTCGATATCCCTTTGCAGCAGGGCGAGGTTTCTCTGGATTTTTGTGGAAATATGGGCAGATGAGTAGCCGGTGTGATTGAGGGAAAGCCGTTCATCGGCATAGGAGAGGTTCAGGGGGCCTTTTGTTTTTTTCAAAAGTTCATGGATGCGCCCATGGTATCGGAGCTCCGGAGCATTTCGCAGGATGCGCAGGGAGATATCGTATGGGATGTCTGTGCGTAGAGACCCGGATTCCATATTGTATCTTGTGAGCATTATGGCATCAAGATTGGCAGTTTTCTCCAATTCCTCATATATTGTCGGGCGAACCTCTTTTGGGTGCCGGAAGAATTCATCCGCATCCAGAAAGATGATCCAGGGGCTTTCGACGTGTTTCAGGGCAAAATTTCTTGCCTTGGCGAAATGGTCTTGCCAGGGGAAGGAAAGAATCCTGGCATTGTAGGATTTGGCAATTTCGACGGTGGCATCTTCTGAGCCGGTATCCACCACGACCAGTTCATCGATGGCGTTTTGAAGGCTCTGGATCGACCTGTCGAGTTCTTCAGCCTCATTTTTGACGATATAACAGGCTGCAATCTGCATGGTACATTCCTCGTTTCTGCATGGAGTGTTTTTTATGCTTATTCGCCCATGATGGGGAAAAATCCTTTTGGCATGGGATGGGATTTTGGGGTGCGATGGTGCACTCCGATTTTTTGCTTAGGAACTGTGCGAAAATAATCGCTACAGTATGCGCCGGATGAATTCGTCGTGACAAGGCGGAGGAGTGAGTCATAGCGGGGCTATGTCGAACGACGACAACGCAGTCATAACGAATTCAGACAAGCAGAATGAAGTGATTATTGATGCACAGTTCCTTATACTCGCGAAGGAAAGATCGTTCCTGTTTGTGAATTCCGTTCGCGGTATATGCAGAGCACGTAAGAGCTTTTCCTGCGGAAAATTCTAACGTGCTCTAGTATATTTTCATGGATGTGTGGTAAAATAATATAATATTTGTGTTCTTGTGTGACGGGAAGGAGTTTCATCCTATGATCCATATGAAGGATGTTTCCAAGATATATGAGGATAACGGTGCCATGGCACTGGATCATGTGAGCGTGGACATCGGCAAGGGGGAGTTTGTCTTCATTGTCGGTGCCAGCGGGGCGGGGAAGTCCACATTCATCCGCATGCTGTTCCGTGAGGTTCTTCCTTCCTCCGGGGTCCTGGAGGTGAACGGCAGGGATGTGATGAAGATGGAGGAAAGAGAAGTTCCCTATCTGCGGCGCGGACTCGGGGTGATTTTCCAGGACTACCGGCTGCTTCCCGACAAGACGGTCTATGAGAATGTGGCCTTTGCCATGCAGGTCATCGAGGCCCCCAGAAGGCTCATCCAGCGCAGCGTGAATTCCGTGCTGGATGTGGTGGGGCTTCGGGAGAAGTACAAGGCATTCCCGTCCCAGCTTTCGGGCGGCGAGCAGCAGCGCGTGGCCATCGCCCGCGCCATTGTGAACGACCCGGCCATTGTCATTGCCGATGAGCCCACGGGGAATCTCAACCCTGAGACTTCCTGGGATATCATGGACATCTTTTTGCGCATCAACAAGTCGGGGACGACGATTGTCATGGCAACCCATGACAAGACCATTGTGGACACGCTGCGGAAGCGCGTCATTGCCATTGAGGACGGCCATATTGTCAGGGATGAGGCAAAGGGAGTGTACGGCTATGAAGCTTAGGACAAGCGAATACTTCATCCGCGAGGTCTTGATTTCCCTGCGGCGCAACAATTGGATGTCTTTCGCCTCCGTTGGCACGGTGGCGGTTTCCCTGTTCGTTCTCGGGGTATTCATGCTTCTCGTGCTGAACATGAACCGTCTGGCATCCACCTTGGAGTCCCAGGTGCAGATCAGCGTCTATCTTCAGGATGATATCAAGGATTCCGTCCGCGACAAGGTGGAGAAGGACATCCTTGAAATGCAGGGCATTGAGTCCGTGAAGTATGTGGGCAGGGACGAGGCCATGGAGCGGCTGAAGGAACGGCTGGGCGACCAGAAATACCTTCTGGATGCCCTGGAGGAAAAGAACCCCCTTCCCGACTCCATTGAGGTGACGGTGAAGATGCCGGAGATGGTGGAGACGGCGGCGAATGCCATCGTGAAGATGAATGGGGTGGAGGAAGCGAAATACGGGCAGGATGTGGTGGAGCATCTCTTTGACATCACGCGGCTCATGAGGATTTTCGGTCTGGCGCTCATGGTGCTTCTGGCGGGAGCAACGCTTTTCATCATTTCCAATACGATACGCTTGACGGTGTTTGCCCGGCGCAAGGAAATCGCCATCATGAAGTACGTGGGGGCGACGGACTGGTTCATTCGCTGGCCTTTCCTTTTGGAAGGCATGGTCCTGGGATGCATCGGCGGCATCATCGCAGCCCTGGCGTTGCGGAGTTTTTATGCGGCCATGGCGGCGAAGATCTACAGTACCTTGACCTTTTTCCCGCTCATGCCGCAGTATCCCTTTATGAATTATGTGAGTGCTGCCATCGTCGTGAGCGGCATGGTCATCGGAACGATTGGCAGTACGATTTCCTTGAAACGGTTCCTGAAAGTATGAGGCAGGGGTTGGTTTTGTTGAAGAAAAAGGCTTTAGGGGCAGGTGCACTGGCCTGCATGCTGGCACTGTCCTCCCCTTCCGTGCTCCATGCCGATGAGCTGGAGGATGAGCAGGCCAGCTATGAGCAGCAGGCCCAGGAAAAACTGGAGGAAAGCAACAAGATCCAGATCAAGATCAATGAGCTTTCGGAGGAGAAGCGTGTCCTTGACCTGGAAGCAGATGAGGCCATCCAGAACTATCGGGTGCTCAAGGCAGAGATGGATGACATCAAGGAGCGCATTGCCGTCAATGAGGCACGGTTGGAGGAGGTCCAGGAGGATTATGGGAAAAAGATCGGCCTTCTCGGGAAACGCGTGCGGGATATCTATATCAACGGGCAGATCAGCTATCTCGATGTCATCTTTGGCGCAAAGGACTTCCAGGATCTCATGACACGCATGGATCTCTTGAAGCGCGTCATCAAGCAGGACTATGATCTGGTTCAGGTGGTGATGGCGGAGCGCGAAGAGATCGAGACGACCACGGCCAGCCTGGAGAAGGACAAGGCAGCACTGGAGCCGAAGGTGCGTTCTGCCGGCAAGGCAAAGGATGTCATGGTGGAGAAGCAGCAGAAGCGTCAGGCGCTCCTGGACAAGATGAAGAGCGACAAGGCCACCATTGACCGCGAATATGACGAATTCATGGCGGCATCAAAGAAGGTTGCGGAGATGATCCAGGCGCGCAGTTCCCAGGTATCCGGTTCCTATGCCACCTATACCGGCGGCGGGGGAGGCGGCATGATCTGGCCGATTTCCGGGCCGATTACTTCGGAGTTCGGATGGCGCGTCCATCCCATCACCGGCACGCAGAAATTCCACAGCGGAATTGACATCGGCGGAGATTACGGTGAGCCGGTGGTTGCCGCTGCCAGCGGCGTGGTGACGGATGCCTGCTGGATTTCCGGATATGGCAATACCGTCATCATCGACCATGGCGGCGGCATCTCGACCCTTTACGGGCACAACCAGGGGTTTGCCGTGAGCGAGGGGCAGACGGTTTCCCAGGGGCAGGTCATCGCCTATTGCGGTTCCACCGGGAATTCCACGGGTCCCCATTGCCACTTTGAGGTTCGTGAGAACGGCTCCGTTGTGAGTCCCTATGGGTATTTGTAAGTTTCTTTTGTACGCACAGATTGGGGTTGCTGTATGAGCAAAATAAAAATTGCGGCATTGATGGCCGCAACGTCGATTGCTTCTGTCCTGTTGACCTTGGGGGGGCTTTGCTATGCCTTGGACATGACGGGACAGAAGATGGGGGATGCCCTGCGCTTCGCGGGAGTCTATCGTCTGATCGAGTCCCGCTACGTCACGGATGTGGACAGCACGAAGCTCATGGACGGGGCGATTTCCGGCATGATACAGTCCCTTGGAGACCCTCATTCCATCTATCTGGATCCGAAAACCTATCACCAGCTCATGGAGCAAACGACAGGATCTTTCGGCGGTATTGGCATCTATATGGGGTTCAAGGACAACAAGGTTTCCGTGATTTCTGTCATGGATGATTCGCCGGCTGCGAAGGCAGGCATCCAGGCGAATGATGAAATCCTTGCGGTGGACGGGGTTCCTGTGACAGAGATACAGCCCGAAGAGGTTGCCATCCACATACGGGGGGAGGTTGGCACAGAGGTCACTCTTTCCGTCCGAAGGAACGGGGCGGAGGACAAGGAATTTGTCATCCTGCGGGATACCATACAGGTGAAGACTGCCGACGGCAGGATGCTGGAGAACAACATGGGCTATATCCGCATCGCAGCCTTCAGCGAGAATACCGCCCAGGAGTTCAGGGATGCCTACGAGGCCTTGGAGAACGAGGGGATGAAGGGCCTTGTCATTGATCTCAGGGAGAATCCCGGGGGGCTTGTCACCAGCAGCGTGGAAATTGCGAATATGGTGGTGCCGGAGGGGCCTGTTGTTTCCGTGGTGGAGCGGGATGGCGGGAAGGAGGAATACACATCCAGTCTCAAGGAACTGAAGTATCCTCTTGTGGTGCTCATTGACGGGAACAGCGCAAGCGCTTCGGAAATCCTGGCGGGGGCGGTGCAGGATACGGGCGCGGGAACCCTTGTGGGATCGAAATCCTTCGGCAAGGGGTCTGTGCAGACGGTTCTGCCCATGTTCCACGATGATGCCGTGAAACTGACCATTGCGAAATATTACACGCCAAGCGGCCGCAGCATCGACGGCGTGGGAATCGAGCCGGATGTGAGCATCGATTTCCAGCCGGGAGATACTGAGGATGTACAGCTCGCAAAGGCGGAAGAGGTATTGCGGACGAAGATGGGGGAGTGAAGCACAGGTTCTAAGCTTGGTTTTCCTCCATGTAGCGGTGGTACTCGCGGAAAAAGAAAATAGCGTTGGTGTCTTTTGGGTTTGCTTCCCAAAAGGCGATGAGGTTTTCAGCGGTCTTGAGCTTCTCTTGCAGGAAGCTCAAGGCCGTTTCTTTTGTTATGGTGCCGCCGATCGCGATGCGGACATCAAGATTTTTTTGGAGGATATCGAGAAGTTCCTGTGGGCATTCGTTTTCCTTGATGGCGGCCAGGAATTCCTCGGCCTGTGGCACGGACTCGGCAAATTTTTTCTGGGTGAACCAGACGGCAAGTTTTGTTTTCATGAAGGTCACGCTCCTCGTATTGTAGTTCTGTATAGAGATTCGTCGAAGGGCAGGGAGATTCCTTCTGGGAAAGTATATTTTGCCCTATGGCAAAACTTGAACAATTGCGTTATGATGGGCAAGCCCATCGAAACGCTAATCAGTATGTTTTGCCTATGGCAAAACTTGAACAATTGCGTTATAATCATTATATATGGAGTGTACAGGGTTGGGAAATATAGTTTAATACGATAAAGCAGGAAAGGACGGGAGAAAATGCGTGAACTCAGGCTCATGGCGGTGGGCAGTGATGAGCTCATCGCCGATGAGATCAAGGCGATTACGGAGTCTTTCCTTGAAGGCGCCATACCCATCGAGACCATTTCGACGGAAGATGTGAAGGAAGCGGATCCGGATGCCTTTTATATTTGCGCAACGACGCAGGAGAAGTTCTTGTCCCGGATTGTTCCGGGAGAGCAGCTTTTCGTGTTTGACCTGCATCCCACGGAGGAATTCTTTGCAGCGATTGCCAGGACGCCGCCCTCCGAGGAGGTCTACGTGTTCAACAATCATCTGGCCTATACGAATCTCCTGATTCGGGAGTGCAAGGAGCGGGGGATGACGAACCTCAGGTTTCGCCCCATTTCCTTTTGGGAACAGCCGAGAAAGGAAGTCCTTCGGATGCTTCGAAAGGCGCGCTATATCATTGGCGTGGACAGGATGATGGGGAGCCAGACGCTTTTTTCCGCAAAGTATCGCTTCTGCCTGCGGGATGATGTGAAGATCATCGCAGGGCGGAGGGCGGCCTCTGTGGGATCGGCCGGCCGTCTGCTCGCCGGGATTGCCTCCTTTTACGAGAAGGAGATGCACAGGGAACGCAAGAACCTCAAGACACAGTTGGAGAACGGGGAGACAGGGCATCTTTCCGAGCGCATAGAGCATCTTTCCGACCGCATCTACGAGGTGGCCTCCATGCTGGCCGATGCCCATTTCCATATCATGTCAAGCGAGGGGCAGGACAGTGATGATGATGAGCTCTTCCTGGACGGGCCGGAAGTGGAGCTCACCGGGGACTTTGCTGAGGATATGCGGCTTCTTGGGACGCAATTGCGGGATTTCGAGCTCTTGCGCCAGCGCCTGCAGATGCTCATGGAAGCGGCGTGAGAGTCCGTTGCATTAGTGACGGTGGAACAACTTGCCGGCGGCCATCATGAAGCTGTGGGGGAGGAGACCGGCGAGGATGCGGTGCAGGAAGGGAATCAGTCCCGGAGTGACGATTTCCACGTTATTCTCGACACCGCGCAGGGAGCGCCGGACCACGTCTTCCCGTTCCTGCGGGAAGGGGAAATTCTGGATGTAGGTGGAATTTTTCGTGTTCTTCGCCTTTGCAATGAATTCCGTGTCCTCGATCCAGTAGGGGCAGACAGCGGTGACGTGGATGCCCCTGGAGGCAATCTCGGAGCGAAGGGCGCGGGTGTAGCGGAGAAGGAAGGATTTTGAGGCGGCATAGACGTTCAGGAAAGGGATGGGCTGAAAGGCCGCACAGGAGCAGACCTGGAGGATCCTTCCCGTGGGAGGGATATAGGGGAGCGTCATCTGGGTGATGGCGACGGCTGCGCGGCAATTGAGGTCGATCATGGAACAGAGTTCCTCGGTGGAAATGTCGGAGAAGCCTCCGATTTTTCCGAAACCGGCGGCATTGATGAGATATTTCACGATGGGATGGTTCTCAGCGAGTTCTTCCTCGATGGCCCGGAGCACTGCGGGCTCCGTAAGGTCGCAGGCGAGGATGCGGAGCGGCGTGACCGTTTCTTCCGCCAAGGCCTGCAAGCGCTCCCTGCGGCGTGCGATGACCCAGATCTCGTCGAGTTCCCGTGTATCCAGGGCGCGCACATATTCTCTTCCCAGCCCGCTGGAGGCTCCGGTGATGATGGCAATCAGCATGGGGCTCGATCCTTCCTGATGGTTTTTGTTTGTATTTTATCATATATTTCCAGCCCCCGTGAAGCACTTTTCGTGTGGGAATGTGCCTTGGAGCTGGCATCGTATTGAAAGGACTGTAATGAAGCGGCTGATTGTTGGGATGACAGGCGCCAGTGGGGCTGTCATGGGAATGGAACTCCTGAGGGCCCTGAAGGGGATGCCGGATGTGGAAAGCCATCTCGTCGTAACGGAAGGGGCGGAAGCGACCTTTGGATATGAGACGGAGCTTTCCATGGATGAAGTGCGGGGCATGGCTGATGTGGTTTATGACAATGGGGATATCGGGGCTGCCATATCCAGCGGTTCTTTCGAAACGGAGGGCATGATTGTCATTCCCTGCAGCATGAAGACTGTGGCCGGGATTGTCTCGGGATATTCCTCGAACCTGCTCCTGCGTGCAGCGGATGTATGCATGAAGGAGGGGCGCAAGGTGGTTCTCGTGCCGCGGGAGATGCCCCTGTCGCGGATACATTTGCGGAACCTCAAGGAGGCAGCGGATTCCGGTTGCGTGATTGTCCCGCCGATGCTTACGTTTTACAATGGCGCAGATACGGTGGAGAAGCAGGTGCGGCATATCGTCGGCAAGGTGCTCATGCAGTTCGGGATGGAATGCGAGGGCTTCCGCCCATGGAATCCCAAACAGAAAGTTCCGTCGAAACGTCAATAAGAATATTTCGCCCTTGGCGAAATTTGAACAATGCGGTATACTTTTTACTAAGAAGTTATATTACTATGAAATCTTAGCGAGTCAAGCCCGAAGGGCGCAGAATCGGTTAGATTTCGTGTAAGGGCGTAGTGCGAAACATCGTTTCGCACGGAGTTTGCCTGGAAGCGGGTGGTAGCAATGGCGATGAAAATAAGCAACTTTACGCCGCAGGGACCGACAATCCTCAGGATGCGCGACAGCGGCAGTGCTGTGCAGGACACTGGAACCGAGTTTTCCATGGAGCTTTTCGACCAGGAGGGGGAAATCTCCCAGGAACATCTGGACAAGCTCATGAAGCAGATCGATGCCCAGGGAGCGAAGCTCTCGGTGACGCCGACCTATGATGAGCTCAAGGAGTACCGCACCCTCATCAAGAATTTTGTCGGGGAAGCTGTTTCCCATATGTATGACATGCATACCCAGGCGGGATGGGATCGCATGGGCCGCCAGAAGGTCTACACGACGGTACGCAAGATCGACAAGAAGCTGGAGGAGATGGCAGAACGGATCCGGCTGGGACAGGCGAAACGATTGGATATCCTTGCCAGCCACGATGCCATCCGCGGCATGCTGCTGGATCTCTACCTGTGATGGATATCGATTGGAAGGGAATCATCGGACATGAGGAGAATATTGCCCGTTTGAGGAGGATGCTGCGGGAGGAAAGGCTTCCCCATGCCTTGCTTTTCGCGGGGCCAGAAGGAGTCGGCAAGTGCCGGGCAGCCCGGACGCTTGCCGCTGCTTTGTTGTGCGGGGAGAAGGACGGCCCTTGCGGAAGGTGTCCTTCCTGTCTTGCACTCCGGCAGGACAGCCATCCGGATTACTATGAGGTTCGTCCGGAGAGCAAGGGGAAGGGTGCGCGTGCCATTCGCATTGAGCAGATACGGGAAATGCAGGCAGAGGCTTCCCGTCTGCCGATTCTGTCCCATCGGCGGGCCGTTGCCATTGATGATGCAGAGCTCATGAACGAGGCTGCGGAGAACAGTCTGTTGAAGACTTTGGAGGAGCCAACGGGACAGGTCACCTTCCTGCTGGTGACCGGCTCCAGGGCATCGCTTCTCGATACCATCATCTCCCGTTGCATGCCAGTTTTTTTTGGCATGCTGCCCATGGATGAACTTGCAGGCTTGTTGGCCCGTCGCGGAATCTCTGCGGCGGAGGCGGAAGAACTGGCGGTTCTTTCCGATGGCAGCATGGGACGTGCGCTGGCTCTTCATGAAAAGGACGGGATGAAGCTCCGGGATGATGCGATGGCCTTTTTGGAAGGTCTGGATGCCATGGATATGGGGAGGATATGGCTGCGGGGCAAGGATATGGGGGAACTGGGCAGGGAGAGGATCTCCGAGTGGCTCATGTACCTCAACATGCTGCTTCGCGATTTGCTGGTGCTTTATGAAAGCGATGACAGCGGGATGATCTATGCACGGGATATCCGCAGGAAATTGACGGATATGCTGCCAAAATTTCCGAAAGCGAGGATTTTCCCGATGCTCCGGCTGGTGAAGGAAAGCCAGAGACGATTGCAGGCCAACGTGAATCTGCGTCTCTTCATGGAAGGCTTTTTGATTCGATTTAAGGATATATGATGATATATGATTGTGATACGATGGGGGAAAGATCGTTGCAGACAGTAATAGGGGTTCGCTTCAAGAAAGCGGGGAAGATATATTATTTCAGCCCGGGACGGCTGGATATCGCCAAGGGCGATGATGTCATCGTGGAGACTGCCCGGGGCGTTGAGTACGGGCGCACGGTCATCGGGCCGCGGGAAGTGGAGGACGACACAGTGGTGCTTCCACTGAAGGTGGTGCAGCGCAAGGCATCCGAGGCCGACAGGGAGAGGGTTCTGGAGAACAAGGAACGGGAAAGGGAAGCCTTCGGCATTTGTGGCAGGAAGATTGCGGAACACCAGCTTCCCATGAAGCTGGTGGATGTAGAGTACACCTTTGACATGAACAAGATCGTCTTCTACTTCACGGCGGATGGGCGTATCGATTTTCGGGAACTGGTGAAGGATCTTGCCTCTGTCTTCCGTACCCGCATCGAATTGCGGCAGATCGGCGTCAGGGATGAGGCGAAGCTCATGGGCGGTATCGGCTGCTGCGGGCGTCCCTTGTGCTGCGCCTCGTTCCTGGGGGATTTCGAGCCTGTATCGATCCGCATGGCAAAGGAGCAGAACCTGTCGCTGAATCCCACGAAGATATCCGGCATCTGCGGGCGCCTTTTGTGCTGCCTGAAGTATGAAAATGACTGTTATGAGGAGGCGTGCCACAAGAAGGTCGTGGTACAGGAACCGAAACAGGGAAGCCGTGTGGTCTCTGTCGAGGGTGCAGGAAAGGTCATTTCGGTCAACACCCAGCGGCGCACGGCCACAATCCTTCTCGATGATGGAAAGACCATCGTGGCATCCTGGGAGGATGTTGTCGAGAAGGAGGAAGAAGAGGCCGGCGCAGAAAAGGTTTCCCAGAGCGAGGAGAAAAAGGGAACGGACCGGCGTGCCCGGGAAGATGGGAAGCCCCATAACGGCGGTGAAGAAAACTCCCATCGCCGCGGCGGACGAGGAGAGCGTTCCGGCGCAAAGGGAAGAAAAGAGCGCGGACACAAGGAATCCAAGGACGGCAAGGAACACAGGGAATCCAGGGACCAGCGCAAAGGACGCAAGGAGAAGCGGGAGGGCAAGGAAGGGAACGAGGCGGCTCGCGAATCCCATAACAGGCGCAGCCGCAGCAGGCGTCCCAAGAACCAGAAGGAGCATCGCAATGAGGGGAATACCGGTGCCAATGCGAACAATCACGGCGGCTACGGGAAGCCCTTTGCCGATGTTGGGAAGGAAAAAAGCAGCGAGTGAACCTGGTTGAGCTGAGGGCCTTTGAACGGCTGGATGATCTGATGCGGAGCGGGCGGCATATCATCCAGAATACACAGGAGTTCTGTTTTTCCCTGGATGCTGTCCTGCTGGCTCATTTTCCCCGTTGGAAGAAGAGGCAGAAGGTGCTGGAGCTCGGCACGGGGACGGGTGTCATCCCCTTGATTATCGTTGATGAGGTGGCCCATGTGGACGCAGTGGAGCTGAATCCTGTTACGGCGGACCTGGCGAGGCGCAATGTGGGTCTCAATGGCCTGGAGGACCGGATTTCCGTTTGCGAGGGGGATTTTCGGAAGATCCGGGAGTTGTATCCGCCGGAAACCTTTGACGTGGTGCTGGCAAATCCTCCTTACCGTCCTGTGGCGCAGGGCAATACCAACCTTCGGGATGGTGTGGCGCGGGCAAGGCATGAGTTTACGGCGACCATGGAAGACGTTGTGGCGGCAGCCCGCTATGCCCTGCGTTTTCGCGGCACCTTTGCCATGGTGCATCTGCCGGAGCGACTGGGGGAAATCATGGTTTCCCTCCATGCACACCAGATGGAGGCGAAGCGCCTTCGGATGATCCAACCGAAGGAAGGCAGGGCACCCAATATGATGCTGGTGGAGGCCGTGGTGGGGGCGGCACCCGGCGGGCTGAAGGTATTGCCGCCTCTCATCGTGCACGGGGCGGATGGCGGGTATACGGAGGAGATTTTGCGGATCTATGAATGCGATGGATGAAATGGAAGAAAAGCAGGCAGGAACCCTCTATCTTGCGGCAACGCCCA
>JAFSWY010000039.1 GCA_017444295.1 Selenomonadaceae bacterium
GGCGGCCTTGATGCAGCTTCCGCAATGGATGCACTTTTTCTCAAAATAAAGGGGCCGCCGCCTCCCGCTGATTCCTTCTGGATTATGGCACCAGACACAGGAAAGGGGACAGCCCTTGAAGAACACCGTCGTGCGGATGCCATCGCCGTCATGGGTGGAAAATCGGCGCACATCGAAAACAAACCCTGTGTCCGCATCAGGATGCAACAGGTTTTCCACAACATCCACTCCCCATTCGTCAAATGTCGGCATAGCTGGTGCGGGCAATAATCTCGTCCTGCAGCTCATCGGCCAGTTCCGTAAAATAGGCTGTGTAGCCCGCGACACGCACGGTGAGGCTTCGATACTGCTCCGGATGTTTCTTCGCCGCAATGAGGTCTTCCTTCCTTACCACATTGAACTGGATATGGGGAATCTCCAGATCAACAAAGGTGCGCAGGAATTTGGCAAACTTGTCGATGCCCGTCTCCGTCCTGAAAAATTCCGGAAGGAACTTCATGTTGAGCAGCCCGCCATTGGTGGTAAGCTCCTTGTCGAGCCTGGAGACGGATTTCAGAACCGCTGTGGGCCCCGTGACATCGCGCCCATAAACGGGAGACATGCCTCCATCCGCCAATGGCTGCCCCGCCATGCGCCCGTCCGGGGAAGCTCCCACATTCTCCCCCATGGGGACATGCGCCGAAACCGTGTACATTCCCGTATGGTATTTGCCGCCACGATAGTTCCTATAGGTTCCGATGCGCTCGCGGAAGTATCTTGCCCACTTCACGCCAATGGCATCCACCCACTCCACATCATTGCCGTACTTCGGCACCTTGTTCAAAAGACGGGCGCGGAGAATGTCATGGTCTTTGAAATCCTTCCGCAGGGCATCCAGCAGTTCCTCGCGGCTTACCATCTTTTCGTCATAGACAAGCTGCTTGATGGCAGCGAGGCTGTCTGCCAGATTGGCCACCTGTATCATCTGTATACCGGAAAGATTGTATTTCGCTCCACCTGCTGTTACATCCGTTCCTTTTTCCATGCAGTCGTCAATGACCGCCGACAGGAAGGGCGTGGGCAAAAGGTCGATATGCGCCCGTTCCACCTGCTCACAGGCCTTGATCATCTTCTCCATGAATTCGTCAATATAGCGGCGCAGCACCGCTTCCAGATCCTCGTAGGTTTCGTAGGCAGTGAGGTCGCCATAGTCCGGCGCGAGACGTTTCCCCGTCAACAGGCATTTTCCGCCGTTCAGGGCAAGTTCCAATGCCTTGTTCAGATTGAACATCGCCGCATCGCTCCAGCCGAGATTGTTGCCCTGGGTTGTCAGCTCCACACACCCAACAATAGCGTAATCCCTGGCATCCCGTTCGTCAATGTCCAGCTTGGCCAGCGCGGGAATAATGGCCCTGTCGTTGAAGAATTGCGGCATGCCGCTGCCCTTTGCCACCACGCGGATGGCCTCCTTCAAAAGCGCATCTCCCGTACGCTCATGAAGCCTGACGGAAAGATTCGGCTGGGGAAGCCCCAGATGCTCCTGGGCTTTCAGGCAAAAAAAGGAAATCTCGTTGGCGTAGTCCTTCCCGTCGGCATCCTGCCCGCCGACAGCAATATTGAAACCGATGGGGAATCCTGCGAAGAATTTGGCGCTGTGGGCGTTACGCATATAGACGATCTGGTTGAACTTGAGCCAAAGGCACTCCATGATTTCCAGGGCATATTCCTCGGTCAGGCGCCCCATCTCCCTGTCCTTCCGGTAGAAGGGAATCAGGATCTCATCCAGACGCCCCGGCGAGAAGGAAGAAGCATTGGATTCCATCTGGAGAATCACGAACAGGAACCAGAGGGACTGCACCGCCTCATGGAAGGTTTCGGGAGGACGCCCGGCAATCGCCGCGCAGTTTGCGGAGACCTGCCGAAGCTCATCCTTCCTCGTTTCGATGGATTCCCTGTCTGCCATCTCCGCCAAAAGCTTCGCATAACGCCGCATGAAATGCTGCGCCCCTTCCATGACGATGGAGACGGCCTCGTAGAAATCCCTTTTTGCTCCCTCGGCAGATTTCCGCTTTTCTTCTGCCTGAGCCCGAAGCTTCGCCGGCCCCAGCCTGAGCCAAAGGGAGCAGTTCGGGCAGATATGCCCCTGGGCATGGTCGGTCTGATTGATCTTGGCAACCTTGGAAATCTCGCTGATTTCCTTTCCGTAGCGTGCTTTCAGCACATCCTCCAGAGATTTTCCCGCCCAATAGGGTTTAATTTCCTCGCGAAATTCCCTGATGTCCTCCTCACGCACCTCGAACCGGTCCTGCGCTCTTGTGGGAAGCATCTCGAATTCCCTGTCCACCCAGGTACTTCCGCTCTCCGGGAACACGACACCGGATCGCACCCCGGCGGTACGATTGCCCACAATGAGTTCCCCGGGCTCCACGCGAATCCTCATCTGCTCCAAAGCCGCCTTGAGCGCCAGCGCCCGTTGCAGGATGCGAGGTTTTCCCTCATTGACCTTGTAGGTATTCGTGATGATGCGGGCCTGCTCGATGGATGCGTAGCGCGGCTCGGACAACATTTTGTCCCGCAGGGCACGAATGCGCAGGCTCATTTCCATATTTTTCATGTTTCCCCTCCTTTTCAAGAGTTTGTTTTACAAATTGCATTATTGTTTCCAACTTTTAACCATAAATTAACACACACTTCCCGCGATGTCAAGGGAGAACTAGGAAAAATTTTGTGAAACAATAAAACAACCGAAGAATCCTCATCAAAAAGATTCTTCGGCTGCTGCCAACCGCTTCAAGTCATGCATAAAGCTTCAATATCCGCGCACTGCATCAGACCGCTCATAATAGGGCCAAATGCGCTTGCGCCCGTCGAGATGAAATTCCTCACCGTCTCGGCCTTGTATTTATTGATTGGCTTGGAAGATGGATTTGCCTGTCCTGACCACTCTCACTCATGTTTTCCAATGATTTTCTCCATCCATATCATATTGTACCAGCGGCCAAACTTATGGCCACATTCATGGAAGGTGCCAACCTTTGTGAATCCCATATGGGAATGGAATTTCTCGCTGTTCCTCGTAAGGTATTCATCCTCTTCCAATGGGTCTCCTATGCAGGCATATAGATTTTTTATGCTCATGTCGGCAAGTTTTTCCTCTATTTCCTCATAGAGTTTCCTTCCGGTTCCATGCCCCTTTTCCTCCGGATTGAGGTAAATCGTCAATTCCGCAGACCAATCATACGCAGCTCGTCCCACAAAAGCACCGGCATATGAATAACCAACGATTTTCCCGTCACGCACCGCCACAAGGTAGGGATATTTTGACAAAGTTTTCTTTATGCGTTCCCGAAATTCTTCCAAGGTCGGCACATCATATTCAAAACTGATTGCCGTATGCTTAACATAATACTCGTAAACGGCAAGGATATCCTTTGCGTCACTGACTTCGGCCGGTCTTATCTGCACCATATCCATGTATGTCTCCTCATTTTATGAAAATTTATCTGAAAAGCTCAAGGATCTGCTTCCCGATAAGCACTGTAGTCATAAGGATAAAAAGCGGCCGGACATAGCCGGTCCCTTTTTTCAATGCCATTTTTGCACCGCAGGTGGCTCCGAAGATCATGGCAATCCCCATGGGAATCGCATAGGAAAAATTCACTGCGCCAAAATAGCTGAAGATAAGCGCAGCAGAAATATTGCTGGCAAAATTCAATGCCCGGGCATTGGCGGCAGCGCCTAAAAAATCAAAGCCTGCCAAAAGAAAAGCAAAGAGCAGGAAAGAACCTGTGCCCGGACCGAAAAAGCCATCGTAGAATCCAAAAACGAATGCCACAGCCAGACTCAGGACAAACATCTTTCGTGTCATGCCGTGATAGACATTTTCCGTTCCCCAGTCCTTCTTTACGACACTATAGACCGCCACCGCGATCAGCATGACCAGGACCAGGGGCCGCAAGAAATCAGAGGGCATCTGGCGCACCAGCATGACTCCGGCAGCCGAGCCCAGGAAGGAAACAGGGAACAGCTTGCGGATAAGGGCCGTATCCATTTTCCCCGCACGAATAAAGGTCAGGAAACTGGAAAGGGCCCCCATCACCGAGGCCATCTTGTTTGTCCCCAGGACTTCCACCAAGGGAATTCCCGTACACATGATGGAAGGAATGGTGATCAGTCCCCCGCCCCCTACCACGGCATCAATAAAGGCAGCCAGAAATCCCATCAGTATCAGGAACAGGATGGTGCCATCGGCAAAAAATTCCACATCATCACCTCACGCATCCGCCTTGTCCACTTCCACCCGGTCGATCTCCTGCCCGTCCGGCAGGAAGCATTGGATGATGATACGCTCTTTCGATACATCCATGGTGAGATAATTGTCCGTCTCCGGTTGCGGAGCCACCTTTTCATCCAAGGCATGGTCGATCCAGAGACCCGGGTAGCGCACGTTTCCCGCCACCCCCGTGAGGATATAGAGGGGGCCGTTGCTGTCATGGCGCATGTTCCTGA
>JAFSWY010000338.1 GCA_017444295.1 Selenomonadaceae bacterium
CCCAAAGCGTGGCCGAAAGGTTGAATACAATGAAGAAGCCATTGCCAGCTACAAGAAGAATCATGCAGGCTGGTTTGTCCTGGTCAGCAACAAAATCAAGGACGCAGCCGAAGCTCTGTCGGTTTACCGCCACAAGGATACCGTAGAAAAAGAGTTCGATGACTTGAAGAATGACCTCGACATGAAGCGACTAAGGATGCACATGCCGCATTCAGTAGAGGGACGATTGTTCATCCAGTTTCTTGCCGCAATATTGACCGCATGGCTCAGGGAAAAGCTTCGCGAAGCTGGATGGCTGAAAAATGTCACGCTACAAGAGGTTATAGATGAAATGAAGTCACTTCGTGAGGTTAGCCGGACCGGCAAGCGCAAACGGCTGATGACAACGCTGACGAGCAAGCAACAGAAAATCCTGAAACTTTACCAGATATCGGCATAGCCGTGTGTATAATTTGTCGGGAGATTAGGATACAGAATCGTATCTCCCTTTACGGCAACCGCCTCTGCAAAAGGCTTGTACTCGTCCATGGTGATGACGTTGCCCAAAATCAGGAGATCCGCCTTGCCGCCCTTGGAATAGCCTGCGGCTTTCAGCGCGTTCCGCGCACGGGAGCCATGGGCGGCCTTCTGCTCCTCTGTGGCTGCCAGTGCCGTCCCTCCCGGCAGAACCGCTGTTGCGGTTGCCACCGCTCCCATACCGACCAGCTTCAAAAAATCCCGCCGATTTACGTTCAGATTCCTCTTTTCATTTTTTCCATGATTAGTCCCCTTTCTGTTTTTTTACATTGGCATTAATACTGTTTCAATATTTCGACAACTTTTCTTATCCTGATGACAACACAATCCCAAATTCTCACATAAACTCATCCGATGCCAACACCACATAAAAGATGCCGAAATCCGCATAGACCCGCAGGACAAGCTGCTGGTTTCCCATAGGGTTCATGAGTTTTCCGTGGCGCGGGACTTCCAGGTCGATCTCCTCATCCTTGACGGCTTCCCTTACACTGAAAACACCGTTCACCACGTTCAGGAATTCTTCCAGGCTATCCATGGCATACTCATCTTCCGGCGCATCATACCGTTCCCCGCTATAGCGCGTCGCCAGCTCTGCAAACTCCCTGCTCTCTGCCATGATGCCGCTCACGATACTCATGTCGCCATCCATGCGCTGGGACACGGCATAGAATACAGCACTGGTCTCATCCGGCGGCACCATCTCCGTATCGATAATCGCCGGTGCCTCCAGGAAATCCATCAAGGAATCCATGAAAAGCTCCATATACTCGCTGTAGGCCTCCGCCTCTACCTGAAGTTCCGGCCCGGCAAGCCTTCGCACTGCCGTCATGGCAGGATGCGCATCCGTGCCTTCCAGGGAAGCGGCTGCCTCCTCAACGGCCTCGAAACTCCGTTGCCGCAGAAGCTCTGCCAGCTCTTTCTGCGATAAATGCCCTTCATTCAGCAGGCGCTGCGCCAGATACCGCCTATTCATTCTTCGCCGCCCTCTTGCGTATTTGTTCAACAGCTTTCTTAATCTGCTCGCTGCTGTAGGGCTTCTGGATGAAATCGATCGCCCCCATCTTCAAGGTCTGCATGAGTTTCTGGGGCGTTCCTGCAGAGGACAGCATGACCACAGGCACCTCGGGGCTGACCTCCCGGATGACCTGCAATGCCTCAATGCCGCCCACCTCGGGCATGACGATATCCAGGATGACGCCATCCGGCTTCTCGTTCATCTCCTTGAGGATTGCCTCTTTTCCGTTCTCCGCCTCGATGACCTCGCAGTCCAACGCCTCAAGCTCTGACCTGAGCTTCTTCCGAAGCAGCTTGGAATCATCTGAAATCAACAACTTTAACTTTCTATCCAACATTACCGCCTCCCAATCAGAGGAATTTTTGTGATCAAAGAATACTTTCATAGTTTGTATTTCGTCACAAAAAGGATTTCTCCTCCATGATTTTGCAGAAACTTGGATAAAATTTGCACCGTACTACAGTTCCAGGCCCTGTTCCTTCCTCGCTGCGTATTCCCTGTCGAGAATCCCCAGTATCACAAGGTTCTCATAGACACCCTCCGTAAGTATCGTCTCACGGATAAGCCCCTCCCGCACCATTCCCTCGGACTCATAGAGATGCAGGGCCCGGTCATTGTAATCCTTGCAATCCATCCACGCCCGATGAGCCTTCAGCACATCGAAGGTCCACTTCTTCAAGAGCTTCATGGCCTCATGCCCATAGCCCCGGCCCTTCTTCTCGATGATGACATGGGTCCATTCGATCTCATTCGATGTGTTTTGGAGGCCGGCAACCCAGAGATATCCCACAGGCTCCCCTGTCTCCCTCTTTTCCACAATGATATCCATGGCATCCTGCCCGGAACGAATCACCTCCATGTGGAGTTCCCTGGGAAAGGGCACGATAAACGGGAGATTCTCCGGCCCATATTCCAGCTCCATGATATATTCGATGTCCTGCTCCTCCGCTCTCCTGAGCCGAAGCCTGCCGCCTTCCACGATGATCGCCATATGATTCCCCTTTCCCCTGGGAACTGTTCATCAACAAATTTTAACTCTTGCTTGCCCAATCATTTAAAATTTATTTCTTCAAAGTTCCTTGGCAAAACCCAGATAATAGATGTATAATAAGGTATTTTCCTGAAGAATTTCTGACAAAAAGGAGGGCTTTCCTTGCCGAATATTGACCTTTCCAATATCGATTGGACCTATTACATAGAGCTTCTCACACTTCCCGCCTGTATCCTGGCGGCGGCGCTGATCATCGGCATCGCGCTGAACCGTTTCATCAACCAGCACATCAAGCAGCACCTCTCTGACGAGGTCACTCTGACGAAGGTCTTCTTCAACGCCCTCAAGGGCGTTCCCATCTCCTTCTGCCTCGTGGCCGGGCTTTACTGGATTGTCAACACCATCGCCTTCACGCCCACCCTCACGAAGATCTTCTCCTATATCCTCTTCACCATCAACATTTACACCGTCACCCGCGTCATCGCCCGCACTGCGTCGGGAATGGTCGATTTCTATGTGAATCGTCCCGAGAGCAGCCTGCCAAAAAATACCCTGCTCAACAACATCCTGTCCTTCATCATCTACGCCATGGGCATCATCATCGTACTGCAATATTGCGACATCTCCATTGCCCCCATCATCACCGCCATGGGCGTCGGCGGTATGGCCATGGCCCTCGGCATGCAGGAGACCCTTGCCAATATCTTTTCGGGGGTGCAGCTCATCATCTCCAAGCAGCTGCGGCTGAACGACTTCATCATGCTGAACACCGGGGAGCAGGGACGGGTCACGGACATCACCTGGCGCTACACCACCATCCAGTCCATCATGGGAAACGTCATCGTCATCCCGAACAAGAGCATTGCTGCGGCCATCATCACCAATTACAACCTCCCCCAAAAGGACATCACCATCAAGATTCCCATCGGGGTTGCCTACGACAGCGATCTGGAGCAGGTAGAGCAGGTGACACTGGAGGTCGCCAACAAGGTCATGGAAGATGCCACAGAGACCAGCAGCATCCCCCCAAAGATCCTGTTCCACACCTTCGGTGACTCCAGCATCGACTTCGATGTCCTTCTCCACTCCACCCGCTTCGACAACCAGGTGGATCTCAGGCACAACTTCATCAAGGAACTCACCAAACGCTACCGCGAAGAAAATATTGATATCCCCTACCCCATCCGCACGATTGTCCAGCAGACCAGTTCTGCAAACCCTGTCATACAATAATCTTTATCCACAGAAATCCTGTGAATTACTCACGAATTTCTGTGGATATCTTTTTGAATCCAGCCTCTTCAAGAAAGATTATGCACTTTGTTCGCTTTTTCTATGCCGCCCCATTCAAGAAAAATGCCTGTCTCCTTTACTTTCTTTATGCATAAAACCATCATAATATGAATAAAAATGCATAATTCCTTGTGGATAACACCATGTCCTCTTTTGTGGAAAAAACTATATCTTGTGTACCTATTGACGATGGCATCGAAGATATTGTATAATTTATGACACAGAAGGCTTTCTGTTGCAATATCTATGGGTATGCAAAATATACAAGGATAGGTGATTCTCATGCTGGTAAACGGCATCCAAGTAAAGGTAAACGGCATTCCTGATGTGTCCGAGCAGGAAATCGTCAATTATATCAGTTACGTAAAGGAACAGACCCATGAACCCCTCAAGAGCCTTTCCATCTCCAAGGCCGATGAGGGCGGCGTGGCATTGGACTATGTCCTTCGCCCCCAGAAATTCGAGCGCATCCGCCGTATCACGGGATATCTGGTGGGAACCATCGACCGCTGGAACAACGCCAAGCAGTCGGAAGAGCATGAACGCGTGAAGCACAGGGTCAACTGATGAGACTCCGCATCGCCGGACTCGTGGAGGAATCCGTCGTGGATGGCGACGGCTGCCGCTTCACGGTTTTCGTGCAGGGATGCCACCGCCGCTGCCCCGGCTGCCAGAATCCGGAAACCCAGCCTTTTGACGGTGGCAGGGACATCGATACCCAGGACATCCTCAGGCAGATGGAGGACAACCCCCTGCTTGCAGGAATCACCTTCAGCGGAGGGGAGCCCTTCTGCCAGCCCCGCCCCCTGGTCGAACTGGCAAAGGCCGTCCACGCAAAAGGCCTTGATGTCTGGTCCTACACGGGCAACACTCTGGAGGAACTCCAGTCCGGAAAGGACGAGGATGTGTCTGCCCTGCTGGCAGAGCTGGATGTCCTTGTGGACGGAGAGTATATCGAATCCCAGCGCGACCTCACGCTGAAGTTCCGCGGTTCCCGCAACCAGCGCATCATTGACATGAATGCTACCCGGCAAAGGGGAACCATCACGCTGAAATATGAATAAGAAAGCTCGTCAGGATTATGGCCTGACGAGCTTTTTCTGTTTCAATACTTCTCTTCCTCAAACAGGCGGTACTGGTTATCCCCACGCCCCTTTGCCGCAGCAAGGGCGACTTCGGCCTGCTTGAGCATGACGCTGAACTGCTGCCTGTTGGAACCGGATGCCGTCGCTCCCACATTGCACAAAGGCGTCTGCCCTCCAAACATGGGCACCCGCTGGCAAATGTCGATGATGCG
>JAFSWY010000339.1 GCA_017444295.1 Selenomonadaceae bacterium
GGATATTTTTGTGGTGGATTGGTACAAGGATGCACAGCCAAGGGCCTATGTCAAATCAACCATCGAGGAAATTTTGGATATGAATTTGCCATCCGGTTATGATAAAGAAATATTTATGCAGAAAACGGATATGTTGATGGCGCATTTTACGGATATGGCAGTGCAGGGCTATGGCTGGGTATCTGTGTAAGTGGTCAGAACACCAATAGCGGATTTATGTTGGCTTTTATTGCAAAACTTTCCTAACTATCGTAAAATAATCTCAGGAGCATTCGTTGTGGCGAGTTGCAAGGGGGTGGCAGACGTGAGTATGAAAAACATGCGCCAGGTCATGCCCATAGGCGTGGATAATTTTGAGGAGATTGTGACGAAAGGTTACTGTTTTGTTGATAAGACCCGCTTTATCAAGGAAATACTGGACGGGTACAGCAAGGTTACCCTCATCACCCGCCCTCGTCGCTTTGGCAAGACACTGAATCTTTCCATGCTGCGGTATTTCTTCACCATGGAGAACAGGGAGAAGAACCGTCAGCTTTTTGCCGGTCTGGATATTGAAAAGGCGGGAGAGGAATACATGTCCCGGCAGGGCAGCCGCCCGGTGGTGTTTTTGACTTTGAAGGGAGCACAAGCCAGGAATTTTGCAGGGATGCTGGTGAAGCTGTCGGAGCTTGTGGGAGATGCTTATGACCGGGTGGGATACCTGCAGGACAGCGAGGCACTGTCGCCTCGGGATAAAGCATATTTTGCAGAAGTGCTGAAATCAGGCTGCTCCTCCGAAAAATTGCAATTTGCCCTAGCGAATCTGGCCAGGTATCTGCAAAAACACCACGGATGCGGGGCGGTGCTGCTTCTGGACGAATATGATGCTCCTATTATCTCGGCCTGGGAGCATGGCTATTATGGTGAATGCATTGATTTTATGCGGGGTTTTTTGAGCGAGGCGTTTAAGACCAATGAGGCCCTGGATTTTGCTGTGCTCACCGGTGTGACAAGGGTATCAAAGGAAAGTATATTTAGCGGGCTTAACAACCTGCGGGTATGTTCGGTGCTTGGTGGGCGCTACAGCGACATTTTTGGCTTTACCCAGGAGGAAGTGGACCGTCTGCTTGCCATGTGTGGTCTGGAGGAAAGAAGGGAAGAGCTTAAGAGGTGGTATGACGGCTATCTTTTTGGGGAGAGAGAAATCTACAATCCGTGGTCGGTCATCAGCTTTATCGATAATGACTGCATATTCCAGCCCTACTGGCTGAATACCTCCGGCAACAGCATTCTGCAAACTTTGCTGGCCCGCATAGATGCCCGCAAGGAAGCGGATTTGAAGGGACTCTTGCAGGGTAAGACCTTGAGCGCACCTGTCAATGAGAATATTATCTACTCCGATTTAAACTCAGATCGGGACGCTCTCTACATGATGCTTTTGACCAGCGGCTATTTGAAAGCTGTGAAAACCTGGAAAGACGAGAATTATGAGGATTGGGCAGCCCTGCAGATACCAAATCTGGAGATTAGAAGAGCCTTCCGCCTTGAGGTGGAAGATAACATCGTCCCCCATCAGGGGGCAATTGTCCTAAAAGATCTCATGGCGGCCATGACAGAAGGAAGGGCAGAGGATTTTGCCAAGTACCTGTCGGAGCTTTTGCGGGATTTCGTGAGCTTCCACGACAGCGACCATAATCCGGAAAGCTTTTACCATGGGCTGCTCCTTGGCTTGTCGGTTTGGCTTGACGGTCGTTACCGCGTGGAGTCCAACAAGGAAGCCGGCTATGGCCGTTTTGATATTGCCTTCTTCCCCCTGAGGGAAAATGTGCCGGGGGTTATCTTGGAACTGAAAACCGTCAAGGCTCAGGAGGAAATGGAAGCAGCGGCAAAAGCTGCCCTGGCGCAGATTGAGGCCAAGGCTTATTTGGCAGAATTTGCACGGCAGGGGGTAGCGGCGATTTGGACGTATGGGATTGCTTTTTGCGGGAAAAAAGTGTGGTTGGAGCATAAGTAAAAAGGAAGGGGTATCACAATGACATTGAAGAAAAAGATTGCAATCGGGGTTGGGATTCTATGCGTCATTGGCGCGTTGTTCATCGGGCTCATGGGTTTTGGCCTTGTTTTGGGCGTGGATTCGGTGCTGGCGAAGAATGAACCGCAGCTGCGTCAGTATATGCAGATGGATCGAACTGCACAGGATGCCTATATTTTGGAAAATATTGCCAAGCTGGCGTCAGAGGATGCAAATCAAAAACCGGAAAACAAAGAGATGTGGGAAATGGTGCAGAAGGATCCGGCTGCCAGCAAGGCGAGCATTGCGTTCGGACGCTCTCTCTATGCACTCGCTATCCTGCATTCCGATGCCATTGTCGCGGATATGGATGCAGAAACGAAAGCAAAATATCAGCAGGAAGCAGATCAGTTGTCGGACAATACCGAAAAGTTCTCCAAGGAAATGGAACGGTTCGAGAAAAAATAAGGAATTGTGCAACACTGCACAGTGCCCAAGGGGAGTTTGCCGTGATTGATGAACACGAGTGGAAATACGTTTTGCAGGTGGCTGGTGAGGGAACCTTTTCGGCAGCGGCCAGGCGTCTGTTCGTGTCCCAGCCGTCCCTTTCACAGTCCATAAAGAAGATAGAAGGGGAAATCGGACTGCCACTTTTTGACCGTAGCCAGACACCGTTGCAGCTCACCGAAGCCGGAGAGATTTACGTGCGCAAGGCCAAGGAGCTACAGCGGATTTATCACGAGCTCATGCAGGAGACTGCTGACCTGACGGGACTGAAATCCGGCACCCTGATGATCGGCAGTTCCCGCACCCGTTCCTCCTGCTACCTCACCAAGCCCATCATCGAATTTCATTGCCGCTATCCGGGCATCCGCCTGTTGGTCAAGGAGCACAGTGTCAGTGAGCTGAAAAATGCCGTGGCGGACGGGGAAGTGGATTTTGCACTGCTCTACGAGCCTTTAGAAAGTAATTTTGAGCGCATTCCCCTGCTGACGGAACAGACGCTTTTGGCGCTGCCTGTCAATCACCCCCTTGTGCGGCAATACGGCAAGGTGCAGGAGGAAGCATACCCTGTCATGTCCTTTGCCCGGATGCATGGACAACCC
>JAFSWY010000340.1 GCA_017444295.1 Selenomonadaceae bacterium
ACCACGAAGGGGGACCGCATTCTCGATGCGCCCCTGGCGAAGATCGGCGGCAAGGGGCTTTTCACCAAGGAACTGGAGACGGCCATGCTGGCAGGGGAAATCGATATTGCCGTTCACAGCCTCAAGGACATGCCCACGGAGGTTCCCGAGGGACTTGTGATTTCCGCCGTCACCAAGCGGCTGGATGCGGGGGATGCCCTTGTGAGTTCCCGCTACGGCTCCCTTGGGGAGCTTCCCCCCGGGGCAAGGGTGGGAACCTCCTCCCTGCGCCGCAGGGCGCAGCTCCTCCACATGCGCCCGGATCTCGACATTCAGGATTTGCGGGGCAATGTGAACACACGTCTGGGAAAGCTGGACGAGGGGCAGTTCGATGCCATCGTCCTCGCTGTGGCCGGTTTGAAGCGCCTGGGGTTTGCCGACCGCATCGCGGAGGTGCTGCCCAAGGAAATCCTTCTCCCCGCCGTGGGACAGGGAGCCCTTGCCATCGAAACGAGAATGGACGATGCGGAAGTCCGAAAGACCATCTCCTTTCTCAATGATGAGGACACCGTGAACTGCGCCAAAGCGGAGCGGGCTTTCCTCGCACGGGTGGAGGGCGGCTGCCAGGTTCCCGTGGGAGTCTATGCCCGGATGGCAGGGAAGGAACTTACGGTGGAGGCGGTGATTGCCTCCTTGGACGGGAACCGACTCTACCGCGATGTGAGGAAGGGTTCCTGTGAGAATGCGGGCGACCTTGGCACAGCATTGGCAGAAAGTCTGCTGGATGCAGGAGGACGGGAGATCCTGCATGAGCTGGGCCTGTTGTCGGAAATCCACCGCTAACGCGGTCCCCCTTCCCCAGAGGGGAAGGCTTGAAATGACTTCGCAGCACAGGTCGGCAAATCGAAATCGAAAGTGCAAAAAAGCATGGAAATCTTGCGAACGTTGAAGGTATCCTTGATGCGGGAGCTTTTTGGCAGGAGGGAAGTCCCATGATGACAGCGGTAGAAGCTGCTTTTGATGAATGCGGCTATAGGGAAGAACTTATTGATGGCGTGAGAATGATGGCTCCCGCGCCGAATGAGAGCCACAATAATGTAATGGCCAATATTCTGGTGCTGTTTCGCGGTTATCTTCGCGGGAAAAAGTGTCGGGCCTATGGGGACAATATGGACTTGTTTCTGGACGAGAACAATCGTTTCCGCCCGGATGTCAGCATTACCTGTGACCGTGACAAGATCAAGGCGGATGGCATTCACGGGGCTCCGGATCTGGTGGTGGAGATTCTGTCCCGCACCACCAGCAAGAATGACCGCGGCAGGAAAATGAAAGCCTATGAAAGATTCGGCGTCAGGGAGTATTGGATCGTGGATCCCGTGGGGCAGTCTGTCGAGGTCTACCTGAACACGGACGGAGGCTTTGTTCTTGACAATGTGTATGCAGAGAAGAATCCGGAGCGGGATTTCGATGATGAGGAGCCCGTGCTGAAGCTCAAGGTGTCCCTGTATGAGGATATGATTGTGGATGTCCGCGATATTTTTGCGGACATGCTTTGATATTGGAGAAAAGGGAGTGTATCAATGCCTGGCATGGTATATCTTGTAGGAGCAGGCCCCGGGGATCCGGGGCTGATTAGCGTGAAGGCGTGTGACTGCCTTAGGCGCGCGGATGTGGTGGTCTATGACCGGCTGGCGGATGAACGGATTCTGGCCTATGCGTCGAAGGATGCGGAATATATTTATGTGGGAAAGGCTTCCAGCAACCATGCCATGAAGCAGGGGGACATCAACCAGCTCCTGGCAGACAAGGCAAAGGAAGGAAAGTGCGTCGTGCGTCTCAAGGGCGGCGACCCCTGTGTCTTCGGCAGGGGCGGCGAGGAGGCACTGCTGCTGGAGGAGAACGGGCTGCCCTTTGAGATCGTTCCCGGCATCACCTCGGCGATTTCCGTTCCGGCCTAT
>JAFSWY010000341.1 GCA_017444295.1 Selenomonadaceae bacterium
CAGGATTTTCCGTGTTCCGCCGCATATGGTGCAGGACCTGAAAAGGGCTACATTCTCCAATATCGAACATCAGGGAATTGAGTTTGTGGTGCACACACTTGATCCATGGCTGGTCCGGATTGAGAAGGCGATTGTGAAGGACCTGCTGGTGGAAGAGGAGAAAGATCAATACTTTCCAAAGTTCAATGTGGACGGCCTGCTGCGGGGCGATTATAAGAGCCGCATGGATGGATATTCCATCGGCATTTCGACAGGCATCATCTCTCCAAATGAAGCAAGGCGGAAGGAAATCATGCCGCCGTTGCCTGAGGAGGAGGGCGGTGACTTCCATATTGTGAACGGCACATTTATCAAACTGAAGGACGTGGGCCAGCAGTACGGTGTGCAGGAAAATGCACAGAAACAGCCAAAGGAGGATACACCAAAGGAACCCGAGGAGGGTCAGTCTGAAAAGGAGGAGGAAGAACAGCACGAAAACAAGAGGCATACCGAAAGGCATGAGGAACGAAAGAAACAGAGGAGGTAACCAGGTTTGAAGAAATTCTGGAACTGGGTCCGGGATGACGGCGGGGAGCGTGTCCTTCGCCTGGACGGGCCCATTGACGAGGAAGCTTTCTGGGGAACGGAGATCACGCCAAAGGCTTTCAGGGATGAGCTGGAGGCTGAAGATGGCGACATATCCGTATGGATTCATTCTCCGGGCGGGGACGTTTTCGCCGCTGCCGAGATCTATACGATGCTCTGCGACTATAAGGGGAAGGTAACGGTCAAGATTGATGCGCTTGCCGCGTCTGCTGCGTCTGTGGTCGCAATGGCAGGCGACCGTGTTCTGGTAAGCCCTGTCGCGATGCTTATGATCCATGACCCCATGACGATTGCGATGGGCAACGCCGAGGATATGGAGAAGGCAATTGCCACGCTCAACGAGGTCAAGGAGTGCATCATCAATGCCTACCAGAAGAAGACCGGGCTGTCGCGCAATAAGATCGCGAAGCTGATGTCGGATGAGACATGGATGAACGCGAGAAAAGCGGTGGAACTCGGATTCGCGGATGAGATTATGTTCACCAGCAAAGGAGAAAACGATGACAAAGAAATCGAAGCGTCCTGGCAGCTCTATTCCACAAAAATCATGGGACAGACAATTCTGGGGCGGCTCATTTGTCAAACCGGCAATCATGCCGGAGCAGAAGCGGAACCTGATGATGCCGAAGACAGCACGGAAAGTGTGGAGCCGGCAGAAACGGGGATGATGGCAGACATGCCGGAGCCTGATGTCACGGATGGCAAGGCAGATAAGCCTGATTCTGGAACTGAAACTGGGCAGACAGATACACCAGAGCCTGCTCCTGACGTCACAGATGCCCAGACAGATACACCGGACGATGCCCAGGCAGAACCCAAAGCGCCCATGATTGGCATGGACGGACGCACCCCCGACGGCGCTATGCCGTATGAACTGCTTAGAAGGCAGCTGGATTTTCTTCGCTAAGGCAGGCTGCTTTTTATGTACCCCCAACCAAAGCTGGATTCAAATGGATCCGGCTTTTATTTTACCCAAATAATCGCAGCCCACTGCGTCAGTGATGGGAGAAAGAGGTATTCATGAATAAGATTTTCGAACTTCGCAGCAAGCGCA
>JAFSWY010000342.1 GCA_017444295.1 Selenomonadaceae bacterium
AATGTAGTTCAAAACATTTCTAACTACATTATAGCATATATACGGATATATGGGAAGAGGAATCACTTGGATTCTAGATATTTCAAGGAGGTTGAGGAATATACGTTGAATGTAAGTAGAAAAACATAGAGGGAACTATAGTTTAATATGTTACTGGATTACTGCATAGGAAGAGCAGCCTCACAGATAAAAGAATTCTATATCCTTCCTGTTGGCGACAAGCTGATTCAGTATGATGCTATTGCAGTTAATACAATAGTAAAGAACAAAAATAATGAAGTGAGTTCTTGCGATATCAGACAATCAACCGATTTGGATATTTTTAATCTTGAGTATCTGACGTACACTTCTCAAGTTGCTGAAAGCTGTACGGATAGAGACTTGTCAGAGGAGAGCATGGTCATTGGTACATCGGCAATCATCGATACAGAGATTGATGGCGCTGTTGGGATGCATAGCGGTATATTCAATAATCCCTTTATAATATGGGGAAAGTATAGGAAAAAGTTTTTACGATATTACTTACCAATATCGTTTCAGTTTCATCACACGCAAATGGATGGAGCCCATGCAGGCAGATTTCTTGCTAATCTGCAAAATGAAATCAAACTGTTGAATAATTGATTCCAGTTTCACCAGGTGAACGAAATACACGAACAGACTGCCCCTCTCTGTTTCAACGGAGAGAGGGGTGTTTTTTTACTGTTATGCTTTTTTTGCTTTGCGTCCGGTATAGGATTTGATGACGGCGGGAACATAGTCAAATTCTTTTACGCCCAACCAGTTTCGTCAACGCATCATAGATGGCTTCCGGATCGATGGGCTTTGAGAGATGAGCGTCCAGCCCGGATTGCATGCTCCGTTCCACGTCCTCGTCGAAGGCGTTGGCCGTAAGCGCAATGATTGGTATGGTCTTGGCGTTTTCGTGATTTGCGCTGCGGATGCTTTTGGCGGCCTCCAGACCGCCCATGACGGGCATGCGCATATCCATCAGTATGGCATCGTAATATCCTGCCGGATGGGACAGGAATTTCTCCAGGGCGATTTTTCCGTTTTCCGCATGTTCCGGCTCCATGCCCTTCATGCGAAGCACTTCCATGACGATTTCCGCGTTCACCGGCATGTCCTCTGCCACCAGGATACGCTTGCCCACAAGATTGGCCAGAGGCGCAGGAGTTGCAGAGGTTTCCGGCTCGGCCGGCTGCGGCAGGGGAGGAGACTTTTGTTCACGGTTCGTCACGAGACCAAAGGTGACAACGACCGTGAAGGTCGTTCCGACATCTTTTTCGCTTTCCACAGAGATGTCGCCGTTCATCATCTCCACCAGGCTTTTGGTAATCGCCATGCCAAGCCCTGTGCTGCTCATCTTGTTTTCCGCCGTAGTATGTTCCTGGCTGAAGGGCTGGAATATTTTCGGCAGGTATTCCTTGCTGATACCGATGCCCGTATCCTTGACCATAAAGCGCAAAGTCGCCTTGTTCCCAAGCCTGGCGGTTTCCTCTGCCTGCAGGAAAACCGAACCGCCCTTGGGCGTGAATTTTACAGCATTGCCCAAGATATTGATGAGGATTTGCCTGAGTTTGTGGTCATCACCGATATAGAACTCGTCCAAGCGGCCGGGCAGACGGCATTCGTAGTTCACTCGCTTGTCCCGGCACTGGTCGCTGATGATGGCATTCACCTGCTCCAGCATGGCGGAAAAAGAAAATTCTTCATTCTTCAGCACTGTCTTCCCTGCTTCGATTCGGGACACATTCAGGACATCATTGATGATGGCGAGAAGATGCCGGGCCGAAGCATCGATTTTCTCCAACTGCGTCCTGACATTGCCGGGCAAATCCGTATTTTCCAGTGCCAGATGATTGATGCCGATGATGGCGTTCATCGGGGTGCGGATTTCGTGGCTCATATTGGACAGGAAGACGGTCTTTGCCGTATTGGCGGCTTCGGCCGCTTCGAGGGCACTTTTCAGATCTTTCGTCATATCCCGGACGCGCCGGCGCAGGCTGCTGGTGACCAAAAACACCAGCAGGACGCAAAAGAGCAAAGAAATCATCATGCAGACAACCGTCGTATGCTGTTGCTGTGCAATCTGGTCGTCGTACCACTGGGCGCTGAAATCCACAGCGACAATGCCCGCCACCTGTCCTGCCGAATCGAACACGGGACTATAGGCGCTGTAAAAACGCCCCCAGGCATCGGTATAAGGTTCTTCGTCCACCGCTGCCCGCCCCTTGCTGGCTTGATAAAGGGCTTCGGTATAGACAATCGGCGAGCCGAATTCTCCCGGGTCCTCAATGGTGGGGTCTACGGAAAAGACGAATTCCTTTTCCCCTTTTGCTTGGATGCAGTAGATGTATTTCAGTTCGATGTTATCCTGGAAAAAGGCCAGGGTATCATTCACCTGCTGATAGGGAGGCGTTCCCTTATCCTCAGCCTTGAGGTTCTTCAAGACCTCCCCATCCAGCATATCCGCAGCCGTGTTGGCAATATCCAGCATGCGGTTTTGTATCAGCGTCTTCATAGCAGCTTTGGACTGGTCAATCAGCACAAAGCCAAGCAAGGCATTCACTGCCAGCAGAAGCGAGGCTGCCAAAGCGATAAAAACTGTCGGGTGGTCTGTCCATATACGTCTCATATCGGCACCTCGTTTTCGTATCCTTTTCCAATCCTGTTCCTTGCTTTTATATTTCGCCACGTTTCCCCCAAATCCCTTTGTGCAGAACCTTCCACACCCAAAAGATTCTTGCCGGAAATTGGCCTGGTGTAAAACCTCGTTCAGATTTAGGATAATGAATCGTCCGGGATGTAGTCAGATGCAAGGAAGAGGAGGGGGCCATAGCGTGCTATGGCGACTGGTTGACATACCAGTGGTATGCCAACGGGAGTCCTGAGCCATTGGCGAAGAATTCCCCGATCGATGACGAAGCAGATGGCTGCATATCGGGCGATTCATAAAAAGATGAACGAGGTTTTACACTAGCTCCATAGGCAAAACCGGGCTTCCTCTGCTTTGAGCCCTCGCTTTTTTGAAAATTTCGGCAGGAAATCCATGGGTTGTGTAGAATAAGGATTAAGTATGGGTTGTTTGATGATTGAGGAGGACGATAATATGAAAAGGAAAAAGAAGATCGCTGCTTTTTTGGGAGCCTTGCTGTTTCTGCAAGTGGGAGCCGCATGCCAGGTCGGGGACAGGAATGCCGGTGACAGTTTCTCTATGGCACCCGGTATTGTCCATGCGGAGACGGTGCCTGTATGGCAGGCGGACGTTGACGAGGCAACCCGTGATGACACGATGGCCTTTGGCCTCTATATCGGAAAGCCCATACAGGCATTCATTGATGATTGCACAGCAAAGGGATGGGAACGCATTCCAAACGAGAAAGCGGTTTTCTTCCGGACAAAAAAGGATGGCTACATGATGGGGATTGCCGTGCACCCCAATGCCTCGGCTAAAGATCTTGTGGGGAGCTATCGCATACGCTTTTACGCAAAGACGCAGGAAGAGGCCGATGAAATGTACATGCGGGCAGAGAAGAGTTTTTCCTATAATTTTGGCAGGCCCAGCATTAAACGGGGCATGTCCAACATGACCTGGTTCCTGAACGATTCTTTTTCCATCGTTGTCGAATACAATGAGTACGACAAAAGAATGCCTATCACGGAAGGATATCCCTATGAGATTGTCATCAAGAGGGAGCTTGGCGATTACAAGAAGTTCTTTGAGCAACCCGAATAGGAGGAATGCATGAATATGGAGCACAGCCGCAATGCCAATGCGCTGACAATCCGGCTGGAAGGCCGCATAACGGCAGAGAATTCTCCGCAGGTCGAGGCGGAAATGCTCTCCCTTCTGCAGGACGGCATACCGGAAAAGGTGATCCTGGATGCCAGGGAGCTCACTTATCTTTCAAGCAGCGGGCTTCGCATCCTGCTGAAGCTCAAGAAGAAATGCCCGTCGATCTCCATGATTCACGTTTCACGGGATGTGGCGGATGTCCTGCAGATGACCGGTATGGATGCGATGCTTGACATCCGGCGGGCTCTGCGGGAGATCTCTGTGGAGGGCTGTCCGTGCATCGGCAGGGGAAGGAATGGCGAGGTCTACCGTCTGGACAGGGATACCATTGTCAAATTGTACCCAGCGGACAGCCTTGGTTGGCAGACTGTGGAGCAGGAAAAGAAGAATGCAAAGGCGGCCTTTGTCCTTGGGGTGCCCACAGCCCTTTCCTACGACGTGGTGCGCGTCGGCGACAGGATTGGCATCGTCTTTGAATTGGTGGAGGCACGGAGCCTGCGGGATGTGGTGAAGGAGGAACCTGGCCGCATGGAAGGCCTGGTGGCAAAAAGTGCAGAGCTCTTGCAAAACATGCATCGCATCGAGGTCCCGGCGGGCACCTTCCCTGAGATGGCGGAGGTCTATCACGGGAGGGCATCGGATTTGGCAGATTTGCTCACCCGGGAGGAAATCGAGCTGCTCCATCGGATGATCGATTCCATTCCTGCGAGGAATACTTATGTTCACGGGGATTTCCACCGGGGCAATCTGATGGTGCAGGGGGATGAGATCGTCGTCATTGACATGGCGGATTCCGCCGTGGGGCATCCCCTGTACGATGTCTTGGGAGCCTACATGCTGGGGAAGAACCTCGCAGACACCATGCCGCCGGAGGCAGTAAAGAAGGTCATCGGCTGGGAGGCCGATACCGTGCGAAGGGTATGGGAAGTGTTTGTGCGCACGTACTTCCAAACGGAAGATCCCGGGGAACTGGAGGAAATTGAGGCCATGATGGAGGGGTATTGCTGGCTGCGCCAGATGACCTTCCTGAAGATCGTTGCTGCCTTTACGGAAGACATCCGCCGCCAGATAGTCCGGTCGGCCAGGGAGCATTTCTTCCCGAAGGCGGAAGCGTACATGAATCGTTTTGCCGGGCTGATGGAGCGCATGTGATGGATATGAACGGGCATTTGCTTCAGGCTGCCTTTCGGAAGTTCATGGTGAAGATGGTCTTCAATAACCTCATGGTGTTCCTCGGCTCCATCGTAAACGGCATTGTGATCAGCCGTTTTCTGGGAACCGGGGCAATGGCAGCCTTCCAGATCACCCTTCCCCTTGTCTTTGTGGTGATGATGTTCAGCCAGATCATTTCCATGGGGGTGCAGAACAACTGCGCCAAAAGCATTGGCGCGGGACGATTGGAGGAGGCCAGGGAATATTATTCCCTGGCAGTCATCTTTGCCCTGCCCTTTTCGCTGATGCTGGCAGTCTTCACATGGTGTCAGGCGGAATTCCTTGCGGAGCTTTTGGGCGCGAGGGGCACTGCGGCAGCACTTTCCGCCGATGCGGCGGATTATTTGCGCGGCATTTCTCCCGGGCTGCCCCTGCTGATTTTCCTGCCCATGCAGATTTCCGTCCTCTTTCTGGAAGGACGCGCCAAGTGCGCCCTGCGGGCAATTTTTGTGCAGACGGCGGTGAATATCATCGGCGTTTTTGCCAACGTGCTCTATTTTGGGGGCGGCATGATGGGAATGGGCATGGTCATGTCCCTCAGTTATTTTGTATCCCTTTGCGTCATGTCGGGGGGAGTTTTCAGCGGTGGGAGCCATATCCACTTTACCCGTTGCGGTCTCCATTGGCGGAAGATATGGTCCATTCTTCGCATTGGCCTTCCCTCTGCCATTGACCGCTTTTACAAGTCCACACAGATGTTTGTCGTCAATTCTGTCCTGCTGCGGGTTGCGCCAAGTACGGCCATCGCTGCCTTTGCCGACATCAATGCGCTGAACAACATCTTCAATCCCATCGTCATGGGGCTCAGCGCAACGGCCCTTACCATGGCAGGTGTCTTTACCGGCGAGGGGGACAGGAAATCCCTGCATCGCCTGCTGCATATCTCTGTGAAAAATGCGGTGCTGGTGACATCGCTGACGGCAATGGCGACCTTTTTTGCAGCGCCGCTTCTCATTGGCCTCTTTGTGGAAGAAGGGGGGGCGGCCTTTGAGGCTGCTGTGAGAGCACTGCGGATTTACATTTGGTACCTTCCCGTTTATGCAGTCAACAACGTGCTGCAGAAGTATTATCTCGGCGTGAATGCGCTGAAGATGACTTACCTGACATCGCTGCTGGACAATTTCCTTTTCATCTGTCTGCTGGCGGTTGTGCTGGGGCATTTCTTTGGGGCGGACGGGGTATGGTCCTCCTTTTTGCTGGCAGAGCTCTTGACCCTCGGGACTCTTTCGGCGGTGATTGCCTGGAAGAAAAAGGGCGTTCCGAAGGAGATCGAAGATTTTCTCTGCCTGCCGAAAAAGATGGCATCGAAGCCCTTTGCCAAATCGGCTGCCAGTATGGAAGAAATCGTTGCGGTTTCAGAGGAGGCGAGGCAGTTTCTGCTCGCCCATGGGGCGCCCCGCAGGGAAGCGATGCTCATGTCCCTTTCCAGTGAGGAGATGGGCGGCAATATCATCCGATGGGGATTCGGCGACGGGAAGAAGCACAGCATTGATATCCTGCTCCTTGAGGAAGAGGAGGAGAAGCGATGGGCCATGCGCATCAGGGACGACTGCAAGGCCTTTGACCCGAAGGAGTGGCTGGATCTCCACAGGGAAGAAGACCCTGCCAGGAACATCGGCATCCGCACCATCTGCGGCATGGCAGGAGAGGTCCGCTATTCCAGGACGCTGGGAC
>JAFSWY010000343.1 GCA_017444295.1 Selenomonadaceae bacterium
CGCAGACCGTCGTATTCCGCCAACAGAACATAGTCATTCTCGCTGACAAGAAGTTCTACTGAAAGAGGCAGCTTGGCGGCATTCAGTTCCAGTTCCATGGAGGCAGGGCGCGCACTCTCCATAGCCTCGCCATCCGAGAGTCCTCCATGGTAAACAAACATGATTTCCCCGCGCAGCCCATGGTTTTCCACCAGTTCCGTGTAGGGATAGAATTCCCGTGCATAAGTTTCCTGCAACTGCCGATGGATTCCCTCCACATACGCTTTCGCTGTCATATCCCCCGAATTCTGCATCACTACCGGCAGGGTTTTCACAAACATTCCCACCGAGTCCATGAGTGCAGGGGAGGCGGAACGCCCGTTGCTCACTGTCAGGTAGAAGGGTTTTTCTTCCCGTGTCAGCCTCCGCAGGGTTTCCCCAAAGGCAGCCTCAAAGAAGCTCCCCGGTGTCACGCCGCAGCTTTGGCAGAAATGATTGATTTCCTTGGCGGGAATTTGCAGGGTAAAGGTTCCCGCCGGCTTTTCATCCGGTTTTGGAGAATCGGAAAGGACGGCAGGGACGGCTCCCTCTGCCAATCTGTCGAAATAGGCTTTCGCCTCCGCATAGGTCTCACTGCCGCGAAGTTCCTGCTCATAGAGGGCGAAGTCGTAGGCCGTCAGCGTCTCCCCGCACAGTTTTTCACCGGCCAAGGCACGGTGGACTTCCTCCAGGAATACATTGACGGAAAGCCCGTCATACACCGTATGATGAATGTCCGAGAACAGCCAGGTATGATTTTCAAAGGTATAGATCTCCAGGCGATACAGATTTTCGGCAAAGAGGTCAAAGGGCAGAATACGCCCCTGGAAGAAAGATGGGTCAGGCTCTTGGTCAAGTTCCGTCAGGCTGACGACAGGCGCATCCTCCTCCCGGCGCTGCTGCATCACATCTCCGTCGGCATAGAGGAAGCGGGTCTTGAGATACCCGTGGGCATCCACGGCGGCCTTTACGGCACAAACCAGAGTTTCCCCGTTCACGCCATCGAACACGGTAACTGCCGGTATATTGTACTGGGTAGTCTCGCGATTCTGCTCCCAATCGATGATGATACCCCGCTGGTTTTCCGTGATAGGATAGCGTTCCCGTTTCGGATAGGGTGAGATCTGCTTCCCTGCACCGGGGATTTCCCCCTCTGACCATGCGGCCAGGGCGCGAACCGTCGGCGTCCGCAAAATCTCCGCCACGGGAATACGCAAAGCACAGGCTTGATCCAGCCCTGCCGCAAGACGCATGGCTCTGATGGAAGATAGCCCGAGGCTTACCAGATTATCCGTCACGCCGAAATCTTTGGTGCCGAGAATCTCTGCGGCCACTTCAAATATTTTCTTTTCCCCTTCTGTCTCCGGCTGGACGTTTTCCAGCGCAAAGGAAATCTCCGGCTCCGGCAGGGCCTTGCGGTCGATTTTCCCGTTGAGGGTCATGGGCATGACAGCAAGGGGCATATACACCGTGGGTACCATGTATTCCGTCAGCGTCTGGGCAAGAAAATCCCGTAACTTTGCCGTGTCGATCTCTGCGCCCTCGGAGGCAGTGTAATAAAGGACAAGCTGATCCTTACGCACCGCCGCCGCGACTTGCTCCAGACCCTCATACTGGCCTGCGCGGTTCTCAATTTCGCCCATTTCAATGCGCAGGCCCCGGAGCTTCACCTGATTGTCGATGCGCCCGAGGTACTCAATATTTCCGTCCTCGCTCCAGCGGACAAGGTCGCCGCTGCGATAGGCCCGTATGGGCTCCCTCTCCGGGCTCGGCCGGAAATTGATAAATTTCTCGGCATTGAGCTCCGGCCGGTTCATATAGCCTCTGGCCACGCCCTGGCCGGCAATCAATAGTTCGCCACTGATGCCGCGTGGCACCAGGTTGCCCCCTTTGTCTACGATGAAAACCTGATAATTGGGCAAGGGGCGACCGATCAATTTCCCCTCATAGTAGCCTTGTACATCGTAATATGTGGAGTAGATCGAGCACTCGGTGGGGCCGTAGCCATTGAGGAAACGGAAGTCGGGGGCAGTGAGGGGCGGCATTTTCTCTCCGCCTGCACTCAGGCAGCGCAGGGAATGGTTGATTTTGCTCACCATGCAGCCAATTTGCGTGGTGAAAAAGGCCACCGTAATCATATTCTCTTCCATGTAGGCATTCATGGCCACCAGATTCATCCGCAGGGCAGAGTCGAAAATGTAAACGGTGCTGCCTGCCAGTATGGACGGATAGAGATCCATCATGTGGGCGTCGAAGCCAAAGTTGGAGAATGCCGCCACATGGTCGTCCATGTTCATGCCATACTCCTGCACATACCAGTGGCAGAAGTTTGCAATGCTGTAATGCTCAAGTTCCACCGCCTTCGGTTTGCCCGTCGTTCCCGAAGTAAAGAGTATGATAAATAAGTCGTGGGCATTCGGAGGTGTCAGTGCTGCTATTTCGGCAGCGGTCACCTCCGGCAAAGAGCTTAAAGCATCGCTCTCAAAACAGCCACCGGCAAAATCCGGCAGTTTCCCAGCCACCCGATGATGCTCTGACAAAATCAGGCGCACTTTGGCATCCTCGCACATAAAGGACAGGCGCTCTGTCGGGAAAGCAGGGTCCAGGGGCATATAGGCCGCCCCCGTCTTGATGATGGCCAGGGGATAGATCAGCATGAGTTCCGACCTGTCAATCATGACACCGACAATGTCCCCCACCCCGACCTGGTAGGTCTTTTGCAGGAACACCGCCAGACGGGTGGTGATATTATCCAGTTCCCGATAGGTCAGCGTCTTTTGATGATACACGACCGCCGGGGCATCGGGGCTCTCGGCCACTCTTTTTTCCAGGATGTCCACTATGGTTTCGCTCTCGTCCCGCTCCATTTTCCTGCCTGCGCCGAGGCGCAGCAACTCCCTGGCTTCTGACTCATCAACCAACTGCACATCCCGAAGCTCCTTCGCCCGGGCCAAACTGAGGGCAGCCGTACCAAAGGCACGCGCCAGTCCTGTCATATCCGCAAGCCCGTAACGTCTGCCGTCGTATTCCAGGTCAATCCTGTATGCGTCCTTTTCGGGTGTCACCATAGCAAGCACAGGGAATCTTGCGGTATCCATGGCAAGCAATTGGGAAACCACTCCTTCCCTTTCCTCCAGGATACCGCCTTGGTAGACAAACATGATTTCCCCCCGCAGCCCGTGTTTTTCCACCAGTTCCGTATAGGGATATAATTCCCGTTTATATGTCTCCTGCAATTGACGGTGGATTTCCTCCACATATTCCTTGGCAGTCATATCCCCCGGATTCTGCAGCACTACCGGCAGTGTTTTCACAAACATGCCCACCGAGTCCATGAGTGCAGGGGAGGCAGAACGCCCGCTGCTCACCGTCAGATAGAAGGGCTTTTCCTCTCGTGTCAGCCTCCGCAAAGTTTCCCCAAAGGCAGCCTCAAAAAAGCTCCCCTGCGTTACGCCGCAACTTTGGCAGAAATGATTGATTTCCTTGGCGGGAATTTGCAGGGTAAAGGTTCCCACCGGCTTTCCATCCGGTTTGGGAGAATCGGGCAGGACGGCAGGGACGGCTCCCTCTGCCAATCTGTCGAAATAGGCTTTCGCCTCCGCATAGGTCTCACTGCTGCGAAGTTCCTGCTCATAGAGAGCGAAATCGTAGGCCGTCAGCCTCTCCCCGCGAAGTTTTTCACCAGCCAGGGCGCGACGAACTTCCTCCAGAAATACATTCCCGGACAGTCCATCGTACACAGTATGATGAATGTCCGAAAACAGCCAAGCACGCTTGCCAAAGGTGTATACTTCCAGACGATACAGCCGTTCGGAAAACAAATCAAAGGGCTGGACACGGTCCTGGAAAAAGGCTCTGTCAGGCTCTTTGGCGAACTCCGTCAGGCTAACGACAGACGCATCTTCCTCCCGGCGCTGCTGCATCACATCCCCCTCGGCATAGAGGAACCGTGTC
>JAFSWY010000040.1 GCA_017444295.1 Selenomonadaceae bacterium
TTACAGATACTCGTTGACGCCGTTCCTGTGCAGGATGATGGTGTTGACCGTGCGGACATTCACGCCGTACCAGTCCTCGGAATACCCGTCACCGTAATGCACCTTGAAATCCCAGGTGTCGGAAAGCGCCCAGCGGTCAAAGTCCAGGGTGATGGTCTCGCCGTTCCTCCAGATGGAATTCCCCAGCACATCGTTGTACCAGGTATCGCTGATGGTGGGGGAACAGTTCAGCACGATGATGTCCTCCCCCGTCTTGTTCACCAGGGAGAGATCCTTGGCATCCGCCGAGGGCGAGCCTGCCACCGCCAAGCCCAGAACCAGGGCAAAGACCAAAAACAGTTTCTGCAAGTTCAGCATTTTCATAGAAAAATCCTCCATTCCAACAAAATCACAGTTTCGACAAAATCACATATCCAACAAAATCACAGGACTTCCACCGCCAGCGCCAGGTATTCGCCGCCGATGCCGATCAACAGCCGCCTCCCCTCCAAGTCCGCCAAAACATCCATCACCTCCTTCTCCGGCGCCTTCAAGGTTTCCGCCAGTTTGGCAAGGGAAACGGGGGCGCGGCAGAGGGCGTATACCCGTTGGGCAAGCCCCGTCAGCACATGGCGCGTCGCTGTGCGGTACTTCCGAAAATCTATGATCTCCGTTGACTCCGGCCCCTCGCGCATCTCCAGCCGATCGCCGAATGCCTCGCCATCGGCGAGCACCTGCCACTCACTCACCAGGCGATCCAGCTCCCTGTAGAGGGGCAACAGTGGCGCGGCCTCGTAGGGATGTGCCCTGTCCTTGTACACATAGGCGATGTCCGCGATATAGCCGTCGTCGTCCGGCGACATGAAATCGTACCATTGGGCCGGCACCAAATCCAGCCCATAGTCCTCGGGATGCTCGGTGTAGACGCTGTTCCTGTGGTACACCAGAGACATGAATCCCACGGGAGGCTGCAAATGGGTGATGAAGGGCACGAGGCGGATCCCCTCCTCGTAGTCCTTCGCCGTCTCGCCGGGAAAGGCGTGAAGCCAGTTCCATGTCATATAAACACGATAGCGGCAGGCATACTTCAAGAGCGCCAGGTGGCGGATCGCCGTGTTGCCCTTGTCCATGAGCTCCAGCACATGGTCGGACAGGATCTCGATGCCGGGCTGCATCATGGTGAACCCGATTTCCGCCAGGGACTTGACCTCCCTCTCCGTGAGATTCGACTTCGTTTCGGCAAAAAGGGACGGGCAGTCCTTGGGCGAAAAAATGGGGCGCGGCGTAAAAATGCTGCGGGTCTCCACGGGGAAATGCCCCATGATATCCGGAAGTTCCTTCAGCGCCGCCCTGCTCAGGATGCTGTCCGAGAAGAAAATGGTGTAGTCGCCGTATTTTTCCCTCAGCGCCCGGATCTCCATGGCCATCCGCTCCGGGGACTTGCAGCGGTAGCGCCTCGCGCTGCCGTTCAGCCCGCAAAACTTGCAGGGATGCCGCTCCCCCCACCAGCAGCCCCGGGAGCCCTCCATCACCAGCAGGAGATGGCCGTCCTTCCGCATGCGGAACTCGTAGTTCCCCCTGTCGCCCAAGATATCGGGCAGCGCAAACTCCCGTGACGCAAAGAAATCGTCGTAGTCCGGGAGGGGCAGGCTGTCGAGATCCTCGGTCTGCCGATGGGGCCAGGGGCCGTCCACGGGCAGCTCATCCCCCTGCCGCAGCACGCCATAGGGCAAAGGGAAATCAACATCATTCAGCGCCCCCTTCACCACCTCGGCAAAGATTTCGTCCGCCTCGCCGAAGAAAACATAGTCCACAAAGGGGAACGCACGGAGCATCCTGACCCCCGCGCTGCCCATGCAGTTCGCGCTGCCCATGGCGGTGGCGATTTTTACGTGTTTTTTCATAAAACTCAATTTGATAAATTCGACAGAATCGGGGAATTTCCTGCCTTATGGAACGAATTTTTATAAACTTTCGTATATGTAGAAAACCCATGGTTTTTCTGCACCCCGAAATCCTTTGGAGCATTTTTACTCGTGCGACCACTTGTGGAACGTCGGCCGCGAGACCCCCAGGAGCCGTGCGGCCTCGCTCTCCGAGACCTCCCCCAGCTCCCACCGGGCGAGAATGTCTTCATAACCGTCGGGCTTATCGAGGGAGGCCCGCCCAAATTTCACCCCTCTCTCCTTCGCCGCCGCAATGCCCTCCATGGTGCGCCGATGGTTCATCTCCCGCTCCATTTGGGCGACATACGAGAAAATCTGAATGACAAGGTTCAGGATAAGCTTCGCGGTGAGGTCGTCGCCGCATTTGTTCCGGGAATCAAGAAGGGGCAGGTTCAGCACCACGATGAAGGCACGCTTCTCGCGAGTGATGATGTCAAGCTGCCGTATCATCTCCTCGTAATCGCGCCCCAAACGGTCAAGGCTTTGCACCACCACGGTATCTCCCGGCTTCAAGGCCGCCAACATGTCCGTGTAAGCGGGACGGTCAAAGTTCTTGCCGCTCTGCTTGTCCATAAAGATGTGGTCTGCCGTGATGCCGAACTCTGCCATGGCAATCCGCTGACGGTCATCATGCTGGGCGATAGTGGACACCCGGATGTAACCATAGGCAATGCCAATCGCCGCGCCTTTGGTCTTGCCGTCCTGCTTAGAACCACGAATGTTGCTCAAGTCCATATAGAATTCCTCCTATCGAATAGATAAACAAGCTACACTCTGATTGTAGCGCAGCGTAGAAGGAATCCTTGGTTGTGTTTTGGGTATGGCTACCGATGTTACCATAACTTTTAGACATAGTGAAGTATCACTTGGAAATAATTTTCTTGACAGAAACATCTGTGTCGTGTATCTTTAAGGCAAGAGAATATATGGTTGCTACGAGCGGCTGTAGCCATCCCTTCCGCTTGGGGACAATAAAGATACAGCGGAGTTGACCGTCGGCGAGGGTAGGGAAACTCGCCGCTGCTCGGAGTAGGGAGAATTGCTTTGGCGGTTCTCCCTATTTCTTTGGAGAGGAATAGAACATGAATCGTGTTGGATTTGCCAAAATCAAAAACCGTATGGAATACTTCTACCTCATTGGGCATCTGATGGAACATGGCGATGTGTTCCGCTTTTATCCGGAACGGGCAGAAAACACACGCATTCAAGCCACTTTCCTTATACATGAAAAAGAGCGTGACCTATATCTGCATTTGTTTTTGGTACGGGAATCGCCCAAATCCAACTATTACAGCGATTATTGGCAGAAGATGGCAGTATATGGATTACCTTGGATGATAATGAAGCACATTCTATGAAATAAATGCACCTTTGGCGTAGACAATTACAATCTGCCCATTGTAGATCCGCCGACGGTCAAGGACGGCCTAGTGCGGGGGCAGGCGCCCCTGAAGGGACTAGCTTGCGCGTCGCAGGATGCGCCGAATTTGCCCCCGCCGAAGGTAGATGAGGATGAAGAACTGTGGGAAGAAGGTGGATGCGATGACGAAACTTGACCCTGCTCGGTTTGGTGAGGGAGAGGATTTAGAATACAAAGTCTCTGAGCCGAAGAATCGGGACAAATATCTCAAGACCGTGGTAGCCTTTGCCAACGGACGAGGTGGCAAAATCATCTTCGGCGTAGCTGATGAAACCTTGGAAGTCATCGGTATGCCGCAAGACGAGATTTTTGCCATCATGGATGCCATAACGAACGCCATTGTGGACAGTTGCGAACCCAGAATCATCCCTCGCATCAGCATTATGCCCGTGGAGGATAAATCTCTCATCGTGGTGGAAATTCCATCAGGAATGATGCCCCCATACTACATCAAGTCCCAAGGTGCGATAAAAGGTGTATATCTGCGAGTAGCCGGAACCACTCGACAGGCGGAAAGCTATCAAGTGCAGGAACTCATACTCACCGGGTCGAACCGTAGCTTTGATCAACAGGTAACAGAGGAATCCATCACAGAAGATGAAGTGGCGGATTTTTGCAGCCGCCTTCACGCTTACGGCGAAAAATTGCGTGAGACAGACAGCAACCTCAGCTTGATTCCCCTGCGAAGATTAACGGCAAGCCAACTGATTGCATGGAAACTCATCCAGCGTCAGGGAGATATTTTGCGTCCAACGAATGGATATCTGCTGCTGAACGGAGAGGTAGGCGACCATTTTGATGAGCCATACGTCCAATGCGCCGTATTCAAGGGGACAACAAAAGCCAACTTCATCACCCATCGGGAATTCCACGGCCCCCTTTACGAGCAAATTGAGGACGCTTACAATTTCGTGTTGCAGTATATTCGAGTCATCCCGGAGATAGAAGGTCTTGTACGTCGGGATTTTTACGAAATGCCGCCCCGTAGCATCCGGGAGGCCATTACCAATGCGGTCTGCCATCGTAGTTACCTCCATCCGGGACAGGTACAGGTGGCTCTCTATGACGACCGACTGGAAATCATCTCTCCGGGAGCACTCACCACGGAAATGACCATCGAAAAGATGAAGCGCGGTGTCTCCATCCCCCGCAACAAGGCCATTGTCGAAGCCTTCAATTACATGGGTGTAATCGACAAGTGGGGCAGCGGCATCCCTCGCCTCTTTAATGATGCAGTTGCTTACGGTCTCCCGGCACCGGAAATGGAGGATTTGGACGGGCAATTTATTATCTGGTTCCCTCGACGATTGGACAGTGCAACTACCCAATCGACTACCCAAACTGATAATAAAACAGACAATAAAACTGACAATAACCCGTTACAGACAATAAAACCAGACAATAAAACTGACAATAAAACTGACAATAAAAAGATGACTGACCTGCTTGAGCTACTAAAAGCAAATCCAACCATAAGCCAAAGCAAGTGCGCCGCCCACCTTGGCTGGTCGATGAGCCAAGTGCGGTATTACATTGACTTGTTGCGTAAGCAAGGAATGGTGCGGCATATTGGCTCCAGAAAAAGCGGTGTCTGGCAAATCATAGCAAAGGAGATTATATAGGGAGGTGTTCTATGGATATACTGGAATCGCAAAGCGCTGCCGAATATTTGCGCCATGCCTATGAAGTACCGGATGCTTTTCCGCAATGTCCTTTGCCGGACGAGCATTTTGCGGGCAAGTGGCAGGAGGCCAAGGGCAGGGAAGCCCTGGATTTTCTTGCGGACGGGTTTGGGCTTCCCGTGTCTGGTTTTGTGTGGCGGAGGAAGAATGACCTGCAAATTTCTTTTGCCCATACCCTGGGCGGAAGGCTACCGGTGATTTCTGCAGGCTGCCATGAGGATTTTCGCTCTATGGAGGCGCTCTTGAACGGACGCGAAAAGAGCCAGGAGCTTCCCCTGACGGTCAATGCCTTTGCCATGCAGGCGCGAGCCGAACATGTTTTTCGCCACCGCTTGCTGCTTTTGAACAGCGCGCCATACAGCAATGTTCCCGCCAGGCGGTTGGGGCTTTCCGACGAGGATTGGCTGGAGCGTTCCCGTCGGCTGCGCCTGCGGCATGAGTGCGCCCATTACGAAACCCTGCGCTTGCTGTCCGGCATGAAGAACCATGCCCATGATGAAATCCTCGCCGACGCCCTGGGGCAGATTGCGGCCTTCGGCAGATTCGATGCCGACAGGCAAAGGCTTTTTTTCGGGCTTGAGCGAGGAACAAACAAATGCAACGGCAGACTTTCCTTTTACTGCCAGAAACTTCCTCCCCAAGAGAGAGAAGAAGTGTATCGCGCAGTGGACATGGTGCTGGATTCCATTGAGAACCGGCTGGACGCATTGCTGGCCCAAAATGCGGAGGAACTCAGGATTTTCGCAGCCCTGGCGGGAACCAGCATCGCGGAACGGCTGGAGGCCGCAGAGAGCGGCGGGGGTGCGGGCCTCGAAAGGTAAAATGGCAGGACCGCCCTATGCGCCCCATGCAAGGATATCGGAGGGATGGACATGAAAAAATGTGTTGGATTGTTTTTTGCAGCGGTTTTTGCGCTGCTGCTGTTCGCTTTCCCGGCGTTCGCCGTCGAGGGGGCCAGTCTCTTTGACTCGCCGGAGGTGAACCGTCTGCTGGACCAAAATTACGCGCAGGTGAAAGAGCAGGGCTGGGCGGAGTTAAGAATCCCAAAGTCGCTGCACGGGATTGGCGAGGAGCGGTTCTCTGCGGGCAGCATCGCCGCTGCCAAAACCTTGATTGCCGCCGGGCATGAGGCTTATATCGTCGGCGGCGCGGTGCGGGATTTCGTCATGGGCAAAGAGGCCAACGACTTTGATATCGTGACCGATGCTTCCCATGATGAGGTCGCCGCGCTGCTGCCCGGTGTTACCTTTCACACCATCCAAAACGGGCTCAAGTTCGGCGTAGCCCACTATGAGGGCGAGAATGTGGATGTGGCAACCTTCGTGAATATCCCCAAGGAATACAAGGGGGTTTCGGGGGTGCCGGACTTCAATACCGACAGTTTGTATGGGGAGAATGCCCTCGTCGATTCCTTCCAGCGCGACTTCACCATGAACGCCATTTACTACGATGTGAAAACGGGAGATCTCGTGGACTTTCACGGAGGGCTGCGGGATATTCGTGACAAGAGGATAGCCACCATGGTAAGCCCCTCTTTGGAGTTTGGCTGTAAACCGAACACTCTTTTCAGGGGCTTGCGCTTTCAGTCCCGCTACGGTTTTCACATGGATGCCGCTGCGGAGAAGGATATAAAAAAAGAATATCGGGAAGTACGTGGCAACCATGAAGGGCTCGACCCTTTCCAATGAAATAACCAAGATGGAGCATACCGGCTACAGTCTGGCCTGCTGGAACAACCTGAAAGATTACGGCACGCTGCCCTATGTATTTCCTCCCGTCAAGGATATCTGCCAAAGCCGGGAGTATCAAAAATACATGACGGCGGCTCTGGGCGCATTGGACAAAACCTATAGCCGCACGAAAACCAATCTGGGCTATCAGCGGTATTTCGTGGCGGCGGCTCTTTATCCCGCCATAGAGCGGGAGATGAAGGCGGGAAAATCCTTCGAGGAGAGCATGGCGAAGGTTCTGGACGATGAAGGAAAGGTATACTTCTATTGGAAAACCAAAAGGCAGGAATTGGAGGAGCTGCTTCGCATGGAAAACAGCCTCTCCGAGGGTTCCCAAGCGCAGGATGCCAAGTCTTTTTGGGTGAGCCCGTATTTTGAGGCCGCCGATACCCTTTTAAAGACCAGCGCCAGGTTCCAACCGGATTTGAGGGAAGCCGCATCGTACTGGGAGAAGCGGGGCGTGGGGCAAAAGGGGATTTTCGTCTCGGAGGAGGCAAATCGTCTGGTGGACGAAAACCATGCCAAGGTGCAAAAGGCGGGCTGGGCAGAGCTCCGGATTCCCAAGTCCGTTCACGGGCTGAAGCGGGAGAGTTTCAGCCCGAATGCCCTGGCGGCAGCCGATCGCTTGCTGGCCGCCGGCCATGATGTGTATATGGTGGGCGGGGCGATTCGCGATCTCATTGCGGGTATGTCTTCCAATGACTTTGATCTGGCGGTAAATGCCGGGCCGGAGGAAATCAAGCGTGTGTTTGCCGATGCCAAATTCCACAGTGTAGGCAAGATGAGCTTTGGCTACATTGTGACAGACGGCGAGGTGATCGACATCGCTCCCCTGTACAACATCCCCGCCGAATACAAGGGGCTTCCCGGCATACCGGAATTTGACGCCACGCAACTCGAAACGGATTCGGCCAGGAATGACTCCTTCCGCAGGGATCTTACCATCAACGCCCTGTTCTATGACATGAAAACCGATGAGATCCTTGACTACCACGGCGGCCTGTGGGATCTCCGGGAAGGGGTTTTGGACACACTTACGGATGCGGATGCCGCCCTACTTTACACGCCGTCTGCAGCCATTCGTGCCTTGCGCTTCAAGGCCCGCTACGGCTATCCTCTTTCCGGCAGGCTGGAGAGCGCCCTGCGCGCCAACGGCGCCGACTATCTGGCCCTGCTCTCCCCCTCCGAGGTCAGAACCCATACGATCCGCATGTTCACCAAGGGCTTTGCCGAAGATGCCTTGGCGGTCATGGAGGACTACAGGCTCCTGTCGAGCCTGCTGCCGCCCGTCAAGGGCATGGAGCGGGACTACTATTATTTTTCCTATGCCAGGAAGGCAATGAGCCTGTCGGACACGGTATGCAGACAAAAGGGCGAGGATAGCATCCATTTCATTCTGGCATCTTTGCTCTGGCCGGTTGTCGAGGAACGTGCCAAAGCGCAGGATTTTGAGGCCGCGCTGGCAAAAACCTTGGACGAGACGGCGGTGCGCTACGGTTTTCGGGACGGAGAGAGGGAACGCTTTGAGGAACTTTTGCGTTTGGAAAACGCCCTGACTTCCCGCTATGTGGCGGGAGAAGCGGAAAATATCGCAGCCTCCGCCCATTTTGCCGAAGGAATGCTCATTTTGGAGGCACGGGCGCTGCGGGATGAAAAAGCCGCGCAAATGCTGGCGCTGTGGAGGACGGTGAAACCGGCACCCGCCGCCGAAGGGGAAGCGCACCGGGCGGCATGAGCAGCGAGATGTTGGATGTGGTGCTTTTTTATTCGGGAAATTTCATTGGTTTTTGGAGATATCCTTGCATTGCAGCACAATATTATAGCACAATAAAAACAGAGGGAAATGGGCTCGGCAATCATTGCCGAGTCCGTTCAAATATTTGTATGCACCAGAGGGGAAGTTGCAATGAATTTCAGCAATGAAAACATCTACAGGACGATGATGGACATTCGGATTTTTTTTGAAAAAACCAATACTGTCCCAAGGGACATCAACAAGATAATTTTGATTCTTGAAGAATCGCTGCTGCGTTACCGGGATCATTTTGGGGAAGACCACGAGTTCGAGGTTTCCATGACCAAGTGGTTCGGTACGCCGAAAGTAAAAATCCGTGTCAAGGGCAGTGCCTACAATCCGCTGGAAAATGACGAAGATGACCCCGATCCTCTGTTTTTGCCGGAAATCATGCAA
>JAFSWY010000344.1 GCA_017444295.1 Selenomonadaceae bacterium
TATACTACCATATTGTCAAACAATTCTACACAGAACAGGCAATCGTAAGAGCCTGATTATCACATTAGACTTCTGCTATATATCATTTCTCATAGCCCCTGAAATTATACCTGTTCCGGCCTATCCGTGGCATTTTACAGACGTGTCCTGTATTTTTTACGGGACGGATAACCATCATAAAAATCTTTTGGCCTTGCACCGGAGTTGAGGGACAGCTTCTCTCACCCAAGCATCTGCTTCTCTCCCACCTGCGCCAGCAGTGTATTCGTTTCCTTCACAGAAAGACCTTTCTGGATCGCCGATATGATGACGGAATCCCATGGATCCCTCGGATAGAGCATTCCCAGTCCAGCATAACGAAGCAATTTCTGTGTTCCGGGCAGGTCTAGGTGCATCGCCAGAGCAATGGGCAGCAGCTTGGTTCTTGATGGGTTCTTCTTTGCTCCCGAGAAGATGTGGTAGCCGTAGGCTCGCTCCAAAAGGGAGTCTTTCACCATCTGATGCCTTTCCAGTTTCTTATCCTTCAGAATCTGCCCCAGATATTCATGCAGCGGCAGACGGAATTCCTTTTTGTTCCGTGCGAGGAATTGATGGATGTCCTCGTCTTCTTTCAGTTCGGAAAACAGTTCCTCCGTATCCTTCTCGTGCAAACTTGTTCCTCCTCATGCTTTTTGATAAAATCATAGTGGATTTCGGACAGAAAGGCAAGAGTGCAATGGAACTGTGGGAAGAGTATCTTGGCAGCAGCTATGAGATGGTGGATGTCCTGAAGGATTCTGAGGAAGGCTTGGTGGCGCTCATCTATGACAAAGTCGGCAAGCAAGTCTCCATCCTGAAGCAGAGGGACATACGCTCCAAGGGCATATATGAAATGCTCAAGGAACTGGGAGATTCCCATATCCCCGCTATCTACCGCCTGATGGAGCAGGGTGGGAAGCTGCTGGTCATTGAGGAATACATTGACGGCAGGACGCTGGCAGATATCCTGCGTTATGATGGGACGCTGGACGAGGGGACTGCATTCCATGTTCTGAAGGAAATTTGCGACTGCCTGCGCCCTCTCCATGCGCGGAACATCGTCCACCGGGATATCAAGCCCTCCAATATCATCCTCTCAAAAAATCATGAAGTAAAGCTTATCGACTTCGGGATTGCCCGCGTCACTCGTTCCTCAGAGGAACCGGATACGGAATTTCTGGGAACGAAGGGCTATGCCCCGCCGGAGCAGTATGGTTTCGGTCAGACCGATACAAGGAGCGACATCTATTCCCTTGGCATCACCATACGGAGGATGCTGGGAACGGGTTATCGCGGTAGCTTGGGGAGTGTCCTGCGGAAATGCACTGCGCTCGATCCGGAGGATCGTTATTCGTCCGTGGATGAGCTTTTGCAGGATGTGGCGCGTCAGCAGAGGAAGAAGAAGCTTCAGCGTTGGATTCTGGTAATCGTGACAGCTCTTCTTCTGTCGGCGGCTGCTCAGTACACAATTCAGGAGCCAAGGCAGGATGGGGATGCTGATGCAGGTGACGCTTTCGTCATGGAGGGAGCACACTCTTCGGCAACGATTCCCGATACGGTTCCAAGCCCTCCGCAACAAGCACAGCAGGAGCCATCCCAGACAGGAGAGTTACCCGTATCGGCCACGGAAGGAGAGATTCCCGTGGATGTGTCCGTCTTGCATATGGAAAAGAACTCCCCATTGCGAAGCTGGAAATATCCTTCTCTGCAGCGGGAACAATGCACCTTTTCCCTGAACGGAGCGCCTTGTGGCACGGGAATTCCCGTTTCCGCTTCGGTTTGGAATGGATGGGAGAGGGAGGGAGACACGGTTCGCATTCCCTCTGGTTGGGGCATGAGCCTTCATATCGACAATCAGAGTGCCGCGGATTTTGTGAATCCGGTTCTTGAGCTATCCTATCGAGGCGCTGAGCACCAAAGCCGAACGCTCTCAGCAGCTACCATTCCTTCGGGAGGGTCGGCAGATTTCGATATCCCACTGGGCGACTGCCTGTTTTCCGGCAAGCTCTTCTGGTTGGGTGTCCGTTTGAGGGATGCAGGGGGTGCATCCTTCTATTGGGAATTTCAGTTCTATCTGGAAGGAGCGGGTGCAGGCCGGGGCTGAATCATTTCCGATTGCATAAGGATGCCGGGAGTGTTCGGACAAGTGTGCGTCGAATTCTAAGATTCATCATTCTGTGACATGAAGTCTATGTCATTTCATGCCGATTCATTCTTTGCCTTCGCAAATATCTTCACCTACTTCAGACGGAAATGTTGCAAGAAACTCCATCGGAGTCACAACGGGAATGGTGCTACCCGTAAAATCCTTTTTGTTACGAGTGATGATAGAATCTGCTTTGACTGATTTTGCGCA
>JAFSWY010000345.1 GCA_017444295.1 Selenomonadaceae bacterium
AACGTGCCTCCTTCGGATCCAAAACATCCCGCATCGCATCGCCCAGAAGATTGAAGGCTGTCACCACGGACACAATCGCCGCCCCCGGTGCAAGCATCTGGACGGGATTGGTTGTCAGCACGTTCTTCGCTTCATTGAGCATGGCTCCCCACTCCGGGATTGGTGCCTGGACACCCAGTCCCAAAAAGGAAAGAGTGGAGATGTTTATGATGGCCCAGCCTACGTCAAGGCTGGACAGAACAACCAAATCCGCAGCAATGGAAGGCAGCAGATGCCGAAACAGGATGAAGGTCTCCGGAGTGCCCACGCAGCGGGAAAAAGACACAAAATTCTTGTCCCTGTGCTGGACTACACCTGTGCGTATCACGCGGGCATACCATGCCCATTTGATGAAGACTTGCGCCAGAATGACATTGCGTACATCGACACCCAGCAAGGCAACAATGGCAAAAACCATGATTTGGCTGGGAAAGGACAGCATGACATCTATGACCCGCATAATGACTTCATCCACCCATCCACGAAAATATCCTGCAAGGAGCCCCATAAGCGCACCCAGCCCAATGGTTCCGAGCATGGCCAGGGTCGCCAGCCCTAAGGTTGGGCGAATCCCGTACAACATGCGTGAGAAAACACAGCGTCCCAATTGGTCTGTCCCCAAGGGATATTCCAGACTGAATGCCGCAAACTTGTTGGCGATATTGTTTTCGTATGGGTCATGGGGGGCAATCCAAGGAGCAAGGATTCCCATAAGCACAATGACGAGAATAAAACCCGTGGCCGCCACAGCCGTCCTGTTTTCCCAAAAACGCCTGCCCATCAGTTCTCCTCCTCTCTGAGTCTCGGATCTGCTATCGTTTGCAAAATGTCAAATAACAGATTGAACAGGACGAACAAAACGCCGATGAGAAGCACATACATTTGGATGATCGGATAATCCCGATTGAAAATCGATTTGATGCAGAGCGTTCCCAGTCCCGGCCACGCAAACACATTCTCCACAACGATGGTTCCCGCAATGAGTTGCGGGATGCTCATGCCGATGGCGACGAAGCAAGTATGCAACGAATTGCGGAGGATATGCCGCACAAGAATGATTCTTTGGGGCAGCCCCCGCACCTGCGCATATTTCACATAGTCCTGCTTCATGTTCTCAAGCATATTGTTGCGGATGAGCCGTATGTAGGTAGAGATGTAGGTCAGGGAAACCGTAAAGGCCGGCAGGATCAGATGGGCAAACGTACCGTTCCCGCTCGTGGGCAAAAGATCCAATTTGATCGCCACTGCCCACATGAGGAGAAGCCCAATCCAGTAGGCGGGCATGGCTGTCGTCATGAAAACAAGGAGCCGCATTGCCTTGTCGAACAAGCTGCCCCGATAAACCGCACAGAAAAAACCTACGGGCAGACTGATGAGAAGCACCAGCACCAGGGACGACCCTGCGAGCTGCAATGTTGCGGGCAGACAGCGCAGGAGTTCTCCTGCCACGGTACGCGCAGGGTTTACATAGCTCACGCCGAAATCCCCGTGCAGGCAATCCACCAGCCAATCCGCATACCGCACGAGGTAAGGCTTATCAAGACCCAGTTCCGCACGAACCTCGGCGATGGCTTCCTCCGTAATGATGGGTACTTGGCGCACGCGCAAAGCCACTTCTGCCGGATCGGATGGTATCAAGTTGATAAACACAAAGCACACAAAAGAGATGCAAAGCAGAAGCGGAATGGTGAGCAAAATCCGCCGCAGGATGTACTGCTTCATGCGTCTTTCCTCCTTGCATAAAGAAAGGGGAACCCTTTGCAGTGGTTCCCCCTCTTGGATTTTTCGCATTCGTTGAAGAAATTATTTGAAATACATGTTCCAGAGCGGCACCTCATACTGGGATGTCGTGAAAGCCACACCTTCCAGCCCCGCACAGAATACGGCCTTGTTGCATTCATAGGTAAGCGGGATATAGACCGCATCATCATGGAGATGCTGCAAGACAAACTTATAGAGTTCCTGGCGTTTCGTTTCGTCCGTGCTGGTCATGATGTTCAAAATGGCCTCATCGATTTGCGCCTTGTCCGCAAGCCCCTGCTGGGCGGCGAAATCGCCATAGACGGGCTTTCTCATGGCTGCCAGCGAGGATTGCGGATCATAGGGCGTTCCCCAGCAAATGTTGAACACCATCTCAAAATTTCCTGCCTTCATCTTGTCGCGGTAGGATTGTTCCTCCTCGCCGGAAATATTGAGCTTCACGCCCAATTTGCCGAACTCGGATTGGAGGTACTCGGAAATCGTTTTTTCCGTCACGCTGTCGCTGTTGTATAGGAGCGCAATCTCCAGCGGTTTCCCGTCCTTCATGCGCACCCCGTTCGCTCCCATCGTCCAGCCGGCTGCATCCAGAAGCTCACCGGCCTTTGCCGTGTCATAAGCATAAATCGGCAAATCAATGTTGCAGTAAGGGATGGACTTTGCAAACAGCGTGTCTGCAGGCTGTTCGATGCCATAGAAAACGCCGTCCGAAATTGCCTTGCGGTTCGTTGCATGAACCAGTGCCCGACGCACATTCACGTCCTTCAGAATATCATTCGTTGTGTTCATGACAATCTGGCGGGTGGATGTGGGATCGGAAAGGGCAACCTTGAAATCCTTGCTGTCCTTGTACTTGTTCACAGCATCGGCATCAATCATGTTCTTTCCGTAGATGAGGTCGATCTCTCCCTTTTCCAATGCCAAAATTCGGGTTTGGTTGTCGGGGATCACCTTGACCGTGATTTTCTTGATTTTGGGTTTCTCACCCCAATAGTTTTCATTGGCTGCAAAAACCGCATACTCATCCGTCACATGATCCTTCAGCACATAAGGGCCGGTCCCGATATATTCCTTCACGCCGTCCTTTGTGCTGCCGCCCTCCTTCATGGCCTTTGGCGAGATCATGGCAAAGGGACGGGTCACGCCAAGTTCGGTAAGCATGGGGTAATAAGGCTCGGAAAGCTCAATGACGAATGTCTTGGAATCCGGCGCCGACACTCCCACCAGGAGCTGCATCATCGTGAGCCATGTATGACGCTCCTTGTTCTGTAGGATTGCGTCGAAGTTTGCCTTGATGGCATTTGCGTCGCACACCTCGCCATCCGAGAACTTTACGCCATCGCGAATATGGAAGGTATATGTCTTCCCGTCGGGACTGATGTCCCAGCTTTCTGCCAGGCACGGCTCGTAGCCTTTCTCGGTGATTTTCACCAACGTTTCATAGAGCATTTCCTGAGCATACATTTCTCCCGCATAGAGATGGGGATTGAGGTCGCGAATGTCCCGGTAATTGACAAAAACGAGTTCTTCCTTGTTTTCCTTCCCTTTGGCGGAATCGCCTCCCCCACCGCCGCATCCGGCAACGGCAAAGGCAAGTGTCAGCATCATGGCACAAAAGATCCACACTTTTCTCTTCAAATTTCTTCCTCCTCCATCATTCTTAGAAATAAACTTTCGTACTGCTGCAGCCGAGAATACCATAAATGATAATCAATATCATATATAGTAACAGAAATCAATAATCATTGTCAAGTGTTACCGGAAACTATTGACAATGAAATTCAATCGTAATAGACTATATGAAAAGACATAAGGGGGGTCAACATGGCTACATATGCAGTAGGAATCATCATTCTCGTCATCATGTTCTTTGCTCTCAAGAGCACCGTCAGACACTTTCGCGGCGAGGGAAGCTGTTGCGGAGGTGGTGAGGTCCCTGCCCCAGCGAGGAAAAAAATGGATGCTCCCAAGATTGGAGAAAAGGTGGTGAGTATCGAGGGGATGCACTGCCAAAACTGCAAGCGGCGTGTCGAAACCCTATTGAACGGGATCGAAGGAGCGGTCGCCAAGGTGGATCTCGGCAAGAACATCGCCATCCTTTCCATGAGCCGCATTGTGTCGGACGAAGAAATCTACAATGCTCTCGATGGAAGCGAGTTTCGTGTTGTCGGCATCCAGGCATGATGATTGTTTTCCAAGGAACACCCAGCCCGAAATGCACCTCATGCGTTTCGGGCTGGATGTTTCTCAAAATATACTTGGTATTATCTTTTATTGTAAGTGTCAAACATCAGGGCGCATAGTCACGCCCGAAAAACGCAAAATTGTCGTTGCCGTTTTCCGGCAGGAGCGGGAACGTAGTCTCGTCTGCATGCACGATGGCCCATGAAATGTCCAAAGAATCCAGTGTTTATAATGGTTCCCGCGGGTTTTTCGAGAGGGTTTCAGGGCAAAAGGAGACCATTTTCAGCAGACAAGCCCGGGATGCACGGTACGGACAGCGCGAGGCTGATCGATGGACAGCCCCTCCAGCAGCCAGCCCGTCGATGCCGAGACGCATATCCGTGTAACCGCAGATGATGTAAACGTGATTGGCTGTCAGATTGCGAATCAGCATAATGTTGCCACATCTCCAGCGAGTGACATGACCATGCATTATTATAAAGATATTGATAATTATTTTCAATGTAATTTATAAAAAGGATGGTATTCCCCGTGCTTATGCTTTAATCTTTTTGAAGTTATTGAAAATGATACTCAATTATAATAGACTGTACAAAGTATCTGGATTAAGGAGGTGTTTGCCATGCCGATGGAAGCGTTATATGCCATACTGATCCCTTTTGCCGGAACCAGTTTGGGAGCCGCCTGTGTCTTTTTCCTGCGTGGACAGCTCCCTGACAATGTACAAAAGGCACTTTTAGGGTTTGCGTCCGGGGTCATGGTGGCGGCATCCGTTTGGAGTTTGCTTATCCCTGCCATGGAGGAAAGCTCTTCTATGGAGCATATGGCGTTTTTCCCGGCGGTTGTTGGTTTCTGGCTCGGAACCCTGTTCCTGCTTGTTCTTGACTATATCATCCCACATCTGCACATGAACTCCGAAGACGCAGAGGGCCCGAGAACTCGTTTGTCCCGTACCACAATGCTGGTCCTTGCCGTCACTCTTCATAATATCCCCGAAGGCATGGCGGTCGGTGTCATTCTTGCGGGATGGCTGGAAGGCGCGTCACAAATCACGCTCGGCGGAGCATTGGCCCTTTCCTTGGGAATCGCCATCCAGAACTTCCCGGAGGGAGCTATTATCTCCATGCCGCTTCATGGAAGCGGCGAAAGCCGTACTCGTGCCTTTATGGGAGGTATCCTTTCCGGTATTGTGGAACCATTGGGGGCTGTATTGACCGTTCTTGCCGCCGGAATCATTGTTCCTGCCCTTCCATATCTTCTAAGCTTTGCCGCCGGTGCCATGCTGTATGTTGTGGTTGAGGAACTGGTTCCCGAAATGTCTGCGGGGAAACACTCCAACATCGGAGTCCTCACCTTCGCCATTGGCTTTACGCTGATGATGGCTCTTGATACGGCTTTGGGATAGTATGACATTTGTAGATGCAATAAATTATGACCGCCCCGGACCAGCTGACCGTTTACGATGCTGGCCTGCCCGCACATGATGTAGCCACAAGGATGAGAGATAAACACGATGTTTTGATACTTGTCCTGTTGCGTATAGCATGCCTCTATTGAGTGAGGATAATTTCCATCTGAACATCAGCACCTCGATACCCCCACTTTCCACGGCCTTTAAGGCTACTTGCGGATTATGGCTGCTCAGGCCAATATGACGGATACGCCCCTGGTGCTTAAGCTCCCTGGCATAGTCCAGAACGCCGCCATTTACGATTTCTTCCCAGTCGGAAAGGGCATCACAATAGTGAATCATGCCCACATCCAAATAGTCCGTCTGCAAAAGCTCCATCATTTCCTCAAGGCCTGCCTTGACATCAGGCAGGTTGCGGGTACGAAGATACTGCCCGTTTTTCCAAATCGAGCAGATATGGCTCTGGACAATGAATTTCTCCCGCCGTCCCTTCATGGCATTTCCCACAGCCCGACGCATTTCAGGATTGGAAGCATAGAGGTCAAAATAGTTGACCCCCGCCTCCTCCGCCATGTCAAAGAGCTTTCTGGTCATGGCAAAGCCATCCTCGCTAAAACCTTCGCAGCCCATGCCGATTTCACTGACTTTCAGGCCGGTGTTTCCCAACAAACGATAGTTCATGAAATATCCCTCCCTCACATAAAAGCTCATCTGCCACATGATCCAAACGAGAAACTGCATCGAGACGAATCTCTCAGCCAGGATTTCATTCTACTCCATCCGCTCCCACCAGGCATCGAACTCGTGGAGCTGTTCTCTGCCGATATAGGCGACTTCACCGATTTCCGGCGTAATAAGCTCATAGTCTATTCCGTGACTGGCTCGTGCCAATTCCCGATACGGCTCCTGCCACGGATGGCGAGCCAATGCAAATTTCCCGCCATGGGCAGGAAGGAGCATTTTCGCTCCTACGTCCATGGCGGCTTTTGCTGTTTCCTCCGGCAGCATGTGGATGGCATGCCAGGCCATGTTGTACTGCCCGTTTTCCCCCAGCATGAGGTCAAAGCCGCCGAATTTACGACCGATCGCCTTGAAATGTTCCCCATAGCCCCCATCGCCGCTGTAATAGACCTTGCGTTCTGGCGTCACAAAAGCAAAGCCGCACCAAAGGGTAGGATTCGGCGTGAGGAAGCGACCGGAAAAATGCTGGGAAGGCAGGATATGGATGGACAAGTCCTCTGCCAGCTTGATTTCCGCATCCCAATCTTCCTCATGAATCATTTGCGGTTCAAAGCCCCATGCCTCGAAATACTCCCCCACACCCAAGGGACACACAATCTGCTTTATCTTGGATTTCAAGGCCATCACCGTGGGATAGTCGAGATGATCCCAATGGTCATGGGAAATCGCCAATATATCAACGTCCGGCATATCCTCGGCGGTATAGATATTGCTGCCCGGAAACGCCTTATTGATGAAAAAGATGGGAGATGCATAGGGACTGAATACGGGGTCAATGAGGATGCGCTTTCCTCCCAACTGCAGGAAAAAGCTCGAATGCCCCATCCAGACCACGGCATCCCGCGTTGCATCCAATGCTTTCAGGTTCGTCTTGCTGGAAAGCATCGGTTGCTTCGGCGAAAGCTCCGACTTATCCCCGAAAAGGAATTTTGCCGTGGCCACCAAGCGGTTCTCCCCGCTGTCCTCGCTCATGACCTGCACCGGCACTAGATTCTGGAACTGTCCGTTCACATAATGGGGCGATGCCTGAATTCGCACCAGACGCTCCCTCCGCGGAACGCGCCCAAACTCCGGCCTTCGTGTAAAGAGCGCCCCGCCCCCTGCCAACATGCCCAATGTTCCTATGCCTCCCAAGATAAATGTTCTTCGGTTCATACAATCCAAGTGAAACATCTTTGACCTCATCCATCTCCTAGTGTATCATTAAAGTTAACTCTAAAGTCAATACTAAATCGAAAAAAATGCCAGGAAGTTCTTCCTATGCCCTAAATTAAACACTTCCTTGTTCATAGATAATCATTTGATTACGGATGGATATTGGGAATATCAAAGCCTGTGGCCCATGGGTTCCATGTCCTCAAATGTATAGATTTCCTTCATGCCTATCTCATCCCGCAGAATAGCCCTGGCATCCTCCAAATGGTCAGCCAGATATCTTATGGAATGGGCATCGGAGCCAATGGTAAGGATTCTGCCTCCCAAATCCTTGTAAAGCCGCAGGATATCCCGGGCAGGCATGGTGTCATCAAGTCCATAATGCCAGGAGGAAGTGTTGAGTTCAATGCCCTTTCCGTCAGCGATAGCAAGCTTCAGGATTTCCGCCACCATATCCCTGATTGCCGCAAAGGGATATTTCCCTTGCTTGTCATAGCGGCTGATGAGGTTCAGATGGGCCAACACCGAGTAATGCTTGAAGTTCTTCATCACATCGTACATTTCCTGATAGTACCGCTCATTATACTCTTGCTGGCTGCGGCCCTGCTGGAATTCCTGATTCCAGAACTCCTTGTTCTCTACCTGATGGATGGACAGCAAGACGAAGTCCAGCTTGTCTGCATATTTCTCAAACAAAGCCTCATACTTGGGGATCGTGCCAACCTGCACACCAAATTCCAAACCGCATCGCAAAGCTATGTCTCTCGCAAACTTTTCCTTGACACGGCTGAACTTCTCAAAGTACTTGGGATAATCCACGTTGGCCATAGGCTCCATAGAATCTGCCGGCGTGCCCATGCCATCGCCACCCCGGTATTCTATACTGCCCTCGTCCCAATCCTTCTTGATGCCATAGTCCACATGATCCGTGAAGCACAGTTCCTTCAGCCCCAGGGAAACGGCCTTTTTCGCCTGCTCCTCCATAGGCTCACGGGAATCATCGCTAAACTCCGTATGCACATGATAATCTGCCAGCATAGTAATTTTCCTCCTATTTCACAAAACCTTTTTGTAAACATAAGCCGCAATAACGGCCTGTACTGCCACCAAAGCCGCCAGCAAGCCAAAGGCTGCATAAAGACTGGTCTGATGAGCCAGAAAACCGATGGCCGCAGGCCCCATAAGTATTCCAAGATATCCCAACGTGCTTACCGCAGGCACCGCCATACTGATCGGCATATCCTTCTGCTTGCCCAACAGGGAAAAGAACACAGGCACGATATTGGCACTGCCAATGCCGATAGCAAAGAAGCCTGCGTATAAGGGCAGATGGCCGGGAGCAAAGATTACCAGCAGGAACCCCAGAAAAGCCAGCAAGCTTCCTCCCAGCACCACAGGTTTCTGCCCCAGCTTCTGCACTGTGGCGTCCCCCAGGAGCCGCATGATGAGCATGGCAGCCGAAAAAACCGTGAAACCTGTGCCAGCCAAGGCCATATCAAAGCCTCTGACGGTGGTGAGGAATACGCCGCTCCAGTCCATGACAGCCCCTTCCATCAGAAAGGCAATACAGGCCACCACGCCCACAAAGGTTACAATGCCCTTGGGTACAGCCACCATGGCCCCGCCGCCTTCACCGCCAAAAGGCAGCAAGTGACGGGCAAAAAAGGCCAAGGTCGCCAGCATTATCCCGGCAGCAATGCAGGTAGAGACAAAGGGCGTCAGCCCCAAAGTGCCCACCCAGATGCCAAAAAGCCCGGCTCCGGCAAAACCTCCCACGCTCCACAAGGCGTGCATGCCCGACATCAAGCGGCGTTTTGAGGCCTTTTCCACCAATACAGCCTGAATATTCACCACCACATCAATGCAGCCCATCATGGCTCCAAAGATAAGCAGGGAGACTGCCGCCAGAACCATGCTGTCTATCAAGCACAAAACCAGCAAAAACAAGGCAAAGAACGTGGCAGAAACAGCCAGCGTCTTCCGGCAGCCAAAACGTACAGCTGCTGCCCCAGATAGCGGCATGGTCAAGAGAGAACCGATGCCTATGCACAGAAGCAGCATCCCCAGTACGTCCTCACCGATGGCCAGCCGTTCTCTCAAAAGCGGTACC
>JAFSWY010000346.1 GCA_017444295.1 Selenomonadaceae bacterium
ACCTTGGGGCTGATGGCGGGAACCATTGCAATACCGGCGGAAGGAAGGAGAAAAAGCATGGAAATCAAAGCGGTCAAGTTCAACGAAAAGGGTTTTATGACCCAGCCCTTTGCCTTTGGGGGCGAGGAGGGAGCAGAGAAATTTGATGCAGCGGTGCGGTATCGTTCCTGTCTGCAAAACTATGTCATCGACACAGGCAGCGAGGTTATTCTGGTGGATACGGGGCTTCCCAAAGAGTATCCGGCTATGGTGGTGGACGAAAAAACACAAATCTACCTCGGCAGTCCCATCAAGGACTATATGTCCGCCTTGGCCGATCTTGGCTACAAGCCGGAGCAGGTGTCGAAAATCCTCGTCACCCACAAGCATGAGGATCATACCGGGGAACTCAGAAGTTTCCCCAATGCCAAAATCTATATCGGCCCGGAGGATGCCGATGCTTTGAAGCTGACGGGAGACAACATTATCCGTGCCGAATACAAGGACGGCCCTTACTACAATTTCCCCGAAGCGCAGAAAATCGCCGAGGGTGTCTGGTACATCAAGGCCAAAGGACATACCCATGGCAACAGTATCATCATTGCCGAAGCCGACGGGCTGTTTTATATGATGCACGGCGATGTGACCTATACCGACGAAGCACTCTACGCCAACAAGCTCTCGGTGGTTTATGAGGACAAGGCGGCCGCCAGGGAAACTCTTGACCGCGTAAGGGAATTCATCCAGAACCATCCCACGGTTTACTGTTCTACCCATACGCCCTTGGGCTATGAGAATCTGGAGGCGAAGCGCACAGTTGACCTCGCCAATCCTCCGGAAAGCATTCCCCCCGGAGAAATCAAATCCGGCAAGGCCACGGGCAAATACGTCTGCTCCGTCTGCGGGCAGGTCTATGACCCGGCTATCGGCGACCCGGAGCATGGCATCCCGGCGGGAACGGCCTTCGAGGACTTGCCCGCCGACTGGAAGTGCCCCCGCTGCAAGCAGAGCAAGGATAAGTTCAACAAGGCGTAGGGACAGACGAAAGCTGATCGTTAGGCATAAAATAAGGGTTGTCACATATTTGCTGTCATTTCCTGATAACAAATATGTGGCAACCCTGTTTTGCTGACTGCATGCAGTGATTAAGGCATGTTGAAAAACTCCACCAGCGCACTACAGCGGCCATTTTTCCGTCTGCCTACGTCTGAGAACTTTACATATTTTCCCAGATTTTGAGAGGAAGGTTTCGGAATCCATGATTTCAGCACCGACGTTCTTCATATCCCGCAGATTGCTCTCCTGGATTTCCAATGTTTTGGAGGACGTACAGTCGCTCAGGACAATGACCTCGTAATCCAGGGAAATCGCGTCATAGCAGGTCGTTCGAATACAATTCGGCGTCGTCGTTCCGGAAAGAACCACTTTCCTGACTCCAAGCCGCCGCAGAACCAGATCCAGCTCTGTGGCGAAAAACGCAGAATACCGGGGTTTGACGATATGATAATCCCGCTCATCTTTCCCGAAGGCTTCCGGCATTTCCGCAGAGATTTCTTTCGCACACCCTGGCGACAAGGGCTTCCCGCCTGCCTCCCAGGCAACACGGCGGGTATGCTCCACATCGCTTCCGTCGCTTGCATAAGCGCGCGTAACAAAGAATACGGGAATTCCCCGCTCCCGGCAGCCGCCAATCACTTTGGCGCAAGCCGGCACAGTGGCGGGCGCGCCATCAATGAAAAGCGATGACTTCTCATGGATAAATCCATTCTGCATATCAATCACAAGCAAAGCCGTATCACACATAGCAGCAACATCTCCATTATTCACTCTTTGAAGTATTCGGGAAATCATCCCTATCCACATATTCGCCGTTCCTCCCCAAAAACCTCTTGCAGAAAAGAGGCAGCAGGGAAAGTATTTTACATTACAGGAAGGAATAACGCCGATTGGCGGAGAAAATGTATCCTATGGCAATAGCGCCAACAAACTCCGTGCGAAACAGTGTTTCGCACTACGCCCTTACACGAAATCTAACCGATTCCGCGTCCTTCGGGCTTGATTCGCTAAGATTTCATAGCAACAATAAGGAGGCATGGATATGTCAAATGCAGCAAAGGTCAATGAGCTTTTGGACAAGGCAAAGACCTTCTTCTTCCTCACCACCAATGGAGACAAGCCCAAAGGCCGTCCCTTCGGCTTTCACATGCTGGTGGACGACAAGATCTACTTCGGCTGCGGCACCTTCAAGAATGTGTATCAGCAGATGCAGAAAAATCCCCACGTGGAAATCGTGGCTTTGGTCGATGATGGTTTCATGCGCTACGATGGCGTAGCAAAAATGGTCAAGGACGATTCGCTCATCGACAAGGTGCGCGGGATCATGCCGCAAATCATGGAAGTATACGACAAGAACAACTGGGAGATGGGTCTTTTCTATCTGGAAAACGGCCACGCCGAAATTCGCGGCCTGTTTGACTTGAAAGAAGAGTTCGATGTCTAATGTGCGTTGAAAAATGTAGGCACGGATCACAAAACCGTTTCTGCACCTTCCAAACGGTCACTCCAGAATCGTGAACGTACTCATGACGGGCAGCCCAGGAGAAGGCATCTTCCCGGGCTGTCCGCTTTTCGTTTATTCGGCCTGACCGATTACAGCGGGCAGGAATAGCGGAACCGCGCGTAGAATACAGAAAAGAACGAAGACGAAAGAACATGGGCAGAGGCTGTGCCGGAAAGGAAGTGGGACGAATGACAATGCAGGCTCCGGGGTCACAGAGTGTCGGAGAACAATGGAACAAAGAGCGCCGGCAGATATTCAGCCAGGAAGCCCTGGACAAGATGCGTTCCCCGGAGCAGCTGGACACCGTGCTTCCCATTACAACTCCCATCGGCTGGATGGGGCTCCTTTCCGTGGCTGTCATACTTCTTGCCGTGGTTCTCTGGTCGATTTTCGGTTCCCTCACTGTGACGGCGGAAGGCATGGGACTCATCATGGATGCCGAGGGAGTCCTCTACCTTCCCCTGGAAAAGGGCAAGCAGGTGAGAGTCGGGCAGACGGTCCATCTCGCCCCCAACGGGGTGGATGTTTCCCAAACGGGAAGCCTTCTGGGAACCGTAAGCTCCGTATCGCAGTACCCTGTCTCCCTGCAGGACATCCAGAAAGGTCTTGAAAGCGAGCAGCTTGCCCGATGGATCTTTCAGACGCAACAAGGTGCCGTCATGGAAGTCCGTTTCGATCGAGACCATCAAGGCCAATGGGGACGAGGCAGACTTCTTCATCAGATGGTCGGGCTGCCAGGCCAAAGTTTTGGCAGCCTCCCAGAAGACCGCCCTCTGGTCCATGTTCGCAAAACTCCTGCCCGCCCTTTTTTCCGGCATCAACGGGGCGCTCATCATGGCCATCGGAGGCTTTTCCGTCATGGAGGGAACCATGACTGCCGGCATGTTCATAGCCTTCCGGCAGCTCATGGAGAATTTCCAGGCACCTGTCAACGCCCTGCTGGGACTCGGTTCCTCTCTCCAAACCACGGAAATGCAGCTGCAACGGCTGAATGATGTGCGCCGTTACGAGATAGACCACCTGAATTTTCCCGGCACCCGGGAGAAAAAGCAGCAATCCTTTCCGAGGAACCGGCTGTCCGGCGACCTTGTACTGCAGGATGTAAGCTTTGGATACAGCCCTTTGGAAAAGCCTCTCCTCAACCATTTCGGCCTGCACGCCAGGCCGGGTGCCTGGGTGGCTGTGGTTGGGGCATCGGGCAGCGGAAAATCAACCCTGGCCAGGATTGTCACGGGGCTTTATGAGGAATGGAGCGGCACCGTGGCCTTTGACGGCATAGCGCGAAGAAAGCTCCCTGGAATTCATCGTGCGTCGGGCAGCAAAGGCACTCTCCATGCCATCCGATGCCATCAGCATTTCACCGGAAACGGCGAAACAACTGGATTCGACGGCTCTCCTGCGCCGCCTCCTGCAGAAGGGCAACATGCAGATGCGCCCGGTGACGCTGCCGGAAGGATGGCA
>JAFSWY010000041.1 GCA_017444295.1 Selenomonadaceae bacterium
GATGAATCTCTTCCTAGAAACCATCAACGGCTACGGAACTGAGGATACAGAAATCATAAAAAGTAAAGTGGTCAATTGGATTGCCAGTCAGAGCAGGTATATCAAGGGATTGTTCCAAAATTTATGCTGGGAAAATTGAGTTCACACTTATAAGAAGGAATTGAAATTTTTAGCAGAAGTATAGAAACAGCAAAGGATTTTGCAAATCTGGGAGGTACAGGAATGGAACTTCGAGTGCTCAAATACTTTCTTGAGGTAGCCCGGCATGAGAACATAAGCCGAGCGGCCGATGAGCTTCACCTCACCCAGCCGACTCTTTCAAGACAAATCGCAGAGCTTGAGGAGGAATTGGGAACGGCGCTCTTGGTACGGGGAAAAAGGCGAACCTTGCTCACGGAATCCGGTCTGTTTCTGAAGGCACGCGCCGAGGAAATTCCTTCGTTTCAAAACGGCGTTTTCGTGATGCGATGGCTGAAAGGTCTTGGACTCGCAGAGCAGCAGAAAAAAGCAAGGTGTGAGGCTTTATCGGGACAGCAGTGATACCGCAGTATTCGCCAAACCTCCTCGGTCTGGATTGCAACGGCATATCGGCTACTCCACTCCCGGAAACGATGTCACATACTTGATTTTGATGTCGGGGAAGCTGTCCACGAATTGCACTGTGAAGTCCTCGCCGTACTCCACAAACTTCCATTCGCCAATATCATCGGGGAAGGAATCAACGACCTTCACCTTGAGGTCCGGGAAGGAATCCACCACCTTCACCTTGATGTCAGCGAAATGCTCCACGACCTTTACCTTGCCGCATAACTTGATGCCCTTGTAATAGCCGTCCTTGTTCACGGCAGATGCGACGAAGACCAGGGACGGCCCGATGTGGGCGCGGTCGCAGGCAGCAACGCTTTTGCGCCCGCCCATCACAGGAAGCGTCATGGCGAGAAGAAGCAGAATTGTAAAGATAGCGGTCAGTTTTTTCACAATCAGCACCTACTTGTGATACAAAGAGTTATATTCTACCTTCTTGCTTGGGGACAGTTCCATCAAGTCGGTACGCAGGAAGCCTTCAATCGCTGCCCATGTCACGGTGGGATTGTCCCAAAATGCCGTATGCCATGCCTTGGGGACAATGCACAACCGGGAACCGGGAATCATCTGATGCGCTTCCATCATTGTGGCGATTGGCGCATGGTCATCCTCGTCTCCGGCAATCAGCAGAACGGGGCATTTTATTGTGGCAAACAATTCCCTGCCTACATCCATTTTACTCCAAAAATCCATATAATCCGTCCAAAACTCTTGCAAACGCTCTGGCTCCGGCATAATGTGTTTCTGTTGCGCAATAAAGGCGGCATCCAATTTCTCCATATCGGCCACATTGAGCGTTCCCGCTTGGAAATAGCCCGGACTTAATGTACCTGCGCCGATAGCAACAATTCTCTCTGCCGTCTGCGGATACATGGAAGCCACTTTATATGCCGTGTAGGCTCCGTCGCTAAAACCGATGATGGAAACAGGTGTGAGCCCTACTTCACGAATGACGGCCATGACATCGTTTGCCTTCTGTTCGTAGGTAAGGGATTTATGCCCAATCTCCGAGCGACCGTGTCCGCGAGTGGAAACCACGATCACTTGATAATCGCGGCGCAGATTGTCTATCATCGCTCCCATTTCATAAGGTGTTCCGACACCGCCGCCATGCAGGATTACGATAGATTTCCCTTCCCCATATATTTCATAGTAAATTTTGGCATCATCTGCCTGTGCGTAATGCCCCACTGACGGATTGTTGCCGTATGGTGTATCGCTTCCTTTGGCAGCTTCGGATTGCATAAAGTAGCGAACGGCAGTCGCATTGGCTGTTTCCGGTTCCGCCATCCCGATCAATGACAATAATCCGGAAATCAAAGCCATCGATATAACTTTCTTAAAATGCACAATCATCCCTCCAACCAGAAAATAATGTTTCGGAATGTGACCTCCCCACCTGCGGAGGTGCATCTTTCGCCTCGTTATAAACCGTTTTTCATGGCAGATGCAGATAGATCAGTCCGGCAATCTGCAAAATCAACAGGAACGATACGCCGTACTTGAATTTCAAGTGAAGCGTCTTATGGCGAAAGATCCTCATCGCTGCCAGCGCTCCGATACTGCCGCCTGCGGCGGCAAAAGCGAGGAGCGTCACTCTGATACACGCCATGCGTGACGCTTGGCGCACAGCTTGTCCCATCCGTATATCAAAAATGCTGCCAGATTGATGATGGCAAAATACCACACAATCACGGTATGTCCTTGGTTTTCCATTCCTTCTGCTCCTTCAAAATCTGCAATCTCCATGCGCACACGACTCCCTCATTGGGACAATTCGCCAAACA
>JAFSWY010000347.1 GCA_017444295.1 Selenomonadaceae bacterium
AAGCAGTACATGACCATCCCGCCAGTGGTAGAGTATTCCCTGACGGACTTGGGGAAATCCCTCCTTCCAGCATTGGACTCAATATATCAATGGTCGGAAAAGCAGATGAATCATGTTAAGACACAGACAAATTGACTGTTTGCATACTGTATCACATGGAAAGTGATGTCCCATCCCGGAATACCACTTTCATGCCGCCATCCACGCTCACCGTCACATAGTCCACCATCGCACCCCACAGCCGCTCATCGAACTCCGCCATGACGCACATGGATGTGCTAGTGCTCCGTGTCGTTCGTGGCAGCTATGTCATTCTCCTTTCGTTTGTCGCTGTCCCGTGATATACTGTAGGTGTTACCCATCCCCTACACCGGGTACGGAAGGGGGTGCATCACATTGACACTTCACACTTTCGTGCTGTCCGTCATGGCAAGCGTGGCCGCTCACTACGTTTGCAAATGCTTAGACGTGATTTGCACGCTAATCCTGGGTAGCTAGGCTCGGTCTGGCGTTGCCGTAAAAACGCAAGAAAGCCCCGGCAGAGGTTCCGTCTCTACCGGGGCTTTCCTGTTGCGTGCAAAATTGACACTTCACACTTTGCTCAAGAACAGTATACCACGATAGAATCTTGGTTTCAATACTTGATTTGGGGGATGAGGGAGAAGGCGGGGGGACGGTGGTTGAAGCGGAGTAGATGGGGTTGGAGAGTGAGGCATGGGCTTAGAGGCGCATATCACTTTTGTTTTTTTCACGTCCTTTATACCCATGGGATAAGAATGTGTTAATGAGCTTATGAAAAATTTTCGCAGGAGGACTCACTGCTTGCACAGACAGGACATTTGTGCTAGAATCGTACACGGCAAGAGATGACATCACCCAGGTGAGTTATACTTTTCCGTTTATCATTGACTCCGGCAGGCGATATTGCTCATATCCATGGGAATGAGACATTATGACAGAAGTGCCGGACTTGACGGGATAGTTGTACGCCCCTTGTTTGTGGTGCCGATTTTTCGGTTCCTGCCAAGGGGCGTTTTCTTTTGCCTCCGTTTCTTTTATCCAAAAGGAGGTTCTTGTTTTGGCAAAAATCTGTAAAACCATTGTGGACTGCATGGCCTTCCTGGTCGTAGGCATAGCGGTTCTGGGGGTGCTTCATCCCCCTGCCCTGACTTGGGTAGGACCCTATATTCCCTGGATGCTGGGACTGGTGATGTTTGGCATGGGTATGACCCTTTCCGTCGAGGATTTCCGAAGAGTGCTGCGGCAGCCTCTGACCGTGGGAATTGGCGTCTTTGCCCAGTTCTTGCTGATGCCTCTCATTGCCTGGGGGCTGGTGAAGGCCTTTGCTCTGCCGCCGGAGCTGGCCATCGGCGTGGTGCTGGTGGGCACCTGCCCCGGTGGCACCGCTTCTAATGTTATCGCCTATCTGGCCAAAGGAGATGTAGCCCTTTCCGTGTCCATGACCATGGTGACTACCCTTTTGGCTCCCCTGGTGACCCCTGCCCTGACCTTTTTGCTGGCAGGGGCCTGGATTGAGGTGTCCATGGCGGCCATGATGATTTCCATTGCCCAGATGGTGCTGGCTCCCGTGCTTCTAGGATTGCTGGTGCATCACTACTGCGGCGGTTTTGTGGCAAGGATTTCTCCCCTGCTGCCGGTATTTTCCGTAGCCATGATCGTGACTCTGGTAGGGGGCGTCGTGGCCCTCAGTGTCGGCAAGCTCCTGGATGTAGGGGCACTCATGGCGGCAGTAGTGATTCTCCACAACGGTTGCGGCTTGGGCCTGGGCTACCTTTTAGCCAAAATCTGCAAACTGGACAGCAGAAAGGCTCGCACCGTCTCCATCGAGGTGGGCATGCAGAATTCCGGCATGGCAGCCTCTCTGGCACTCCTGTACTTCTCCCCCGCGGCAGCTATCCCCGGCGCTATCTTCAGTGTCTGGCACAATATTTCCGGCTCCATAGCAGCCAATTTCTTCGCCCGTCGGGATGAGAAGCAGGAAAATGCTCATGAAGTCCTGAGCCTTTGAGGAGGAAACGTCATGAAAATATTGAAGACCATAGAGGAAATCAAAGCCTTTGCAGGTGAGATGAGCAAGGCAGGGAAAAAAATCGGCCTGGTGCCCACCATGGGCGCCCTCCACGAAGGGCATCTGACCCTTATGCGGGAGGCCAGGAAGGAATGCGAGATAGTCATTGCCTCTGTTTTCGTCAATCCCACCCAATTCGGCCCCAACGAGGACTACGATGCCTATCCCCGAAAGTTTGAGGAAGACTGTCAGAAGCTTGAGCAGGAAGGCATTGATGCTGTGTTTCATCCGGAGCCTGAGATTATGTACCCCCAAGGGTATCTTACCTATGTGAACGTGGATGGTGACATCACAAACAAGCTGTGCGGCGCCCGCCGTCCCGGACACTTCCGGGGAGTGGCCACGGTGGTCACCAAGCTTTTCAACCTGTCCCGAGCCACGGATGCCTACTTCGGCCAGAAAGATGCCCAGCAGGTGGTGGTGGTGCGCCGCTTTGTGGAGGATTTGAACATACCCGTAAGGATCCATATGGTGCCCATTGTCAGAGAGGAGTCGGGCCTGGCCAGAAGTTCCCGGAATATGTACCTTTCCTCGGAGGAACGTGAGGCTGCCCTGGTGCTGTCCCGGAGCCTAAAAAAGGCAGAGACAGCCTTTGCCGGGGGCGAAAAGGACACTTCTGCCTTGAAAAAACTTGTCCGTGAGGAGTTGGCGGGGGAAAAACTGGCCGAGATTGACTATGTGGAGCTCTATTCCTTCCCGGCCCTGCAGGAGCTGGCCAAAGTTGACCAGCCGGCCCTCCTGGCCATTGCCGTGAAGATAGGCAAGACCCGTCTGATAGATAACGTGATTTTGGGTTCTGAAAGGTAAGGTGCAAATGCTTCTTCACTTACTGAAATCAAAGATCCACTGTGCCACGGTGACGGAGGCGGACCTCCGCTACATGGGCAGCATCACCATAGATGAAGCCCTGATGGAGGCGGCACATATCCTGCCCCACGAGCGTGTGCAGGTAGTGGACAACAACAACGGTGCCCGCTTGGAAACCTATGTCATACCGGGCAAGAGAGCTTCCGGTGTCATCTGCCTGAACGGAGCCGCAGCCCGCTGCGTCCAGCCCGGGGATGTAGTAATCATCATGGCCTACGCCGAATTCACGGAAGAGGAGGCCAGCCGCCACGAACCAATTGTGGTCATGGCTGATGAAAAGAACGGCATCAAGGAAATCCGGGGCAGAGAGAGCCACGGGGAAATGTGAACAGCAAAAAGAGCGTGAACCCTTACATGTCATAAGGCTTCACGCTCTTTTGCCGTGGCAAGCCGGGGACCTCCCTTTTTTAGCTTCCCTCTTCCTTGTCACCAATCCCAATCCGCGCGCTTCAAGTGCTTGCCCACCACCTGCTCCGCATGCACCCACGCTTCGTATTGACTGACCTCTTTGCCATTGATGCAGTAATGGAAACTTTTTGATGGCTTACATGCATGAGGTCCTCCATATGGTGTGACAGTATCAGAAAACTCAACGCCCACCGAGGCCCATGCTCTCACTATTTCGTCCCTGTGCTTTTTGACTGTCCAAGAGCCATATCTCCCGCATTGCCCCTCGCGCCCTCGAAGCAGCACATTCAAGAATCTCGAATCCTGGTCAAGCTGACCGCCGCCCGCAACCTGCTCCAACTCATCCTCCGTCAGCTTGTTTTCATTTTTCAGCTCCATCAGTAACTCCTCCTTGATCTCAATTGCGGGTGTTTGATTTGCCTTTCTGTCTCTTTATACTCCCGAAATCGAAAAGTGTTGCGTAGGATTTGAAAATTCCGTATTACCAATCCCAATCCGCGCGCTTCAAGTGCTTGCCTACGACTTTCTCCGCATGAATCCAAGCATCGAATTGCCTTACCCTTTTGCCGTCGATATAATAAGCCACCTCATAGCCGCCAAAATATCCATCATATTCTTGTTGTGTATCAACCCCCACGGATCTCCACGCATCATGCAGTTCCCACCAATGGTCTGCGACCATCCAACTGCCCCATCTGCCGCAATGTCCGGGGCGGCCTCTTAACAACACATTCAGGAATTTTGAATCCTGTTCCATATTATTTCCGCCAACCACCTGCTCCAACTCATCGTCCGTAAGCTTGTTCTCGTTTTCCAGTTTCATCATGACCACCCTTCCTTTTCTTCGCCCGCAGGCTTTTGTTTTTGATTATCTGTTCTTTATAC
>JAFSWY010000348.1 GCA_017444295.1 Selenomonadaceae bacterium
CGCCCATGAAAGGATTGCGTTTGTTCCTCTCCCCCTTTGCTCCCGACGACTCCGGCGCTGCCTCTGTCTTTCATTCTCTCGGAGGTCTTGTCATCATCTGCGATGCCGGAGGCTGTGCAGGGAATATCTGCGGCTTCGATGAGCCCCGCTGGGAAACTTCGACCACCCGAAGCGCCGTCTTCAGCGCCGGGCTTCGGGATATGGATGCCATACTTGGCCGGGATGACCGCCTCATCGAAAAGCTGGAGACTGCCTGCATGCAGCTGGAACCGGCTTTTGCCGCCATCATCGGCACCCCTGTCCCTGCCGTCATCGGCACGGACTACCTGGGGCTCAAACGGCTTGCCGAGCAGAGGCTGAAGCTGCCCGTCGTCACCGTGGATACCGATGGCACAAAGCTTTACGACGAAGGCATCGGCAAGGCCTGCCTGAACCTCTTCAAGACCTTTGCCCAAAAGGAGCCTGCCGCCCCGAACGGCACCGTTGGCATCCTCGGCGCAACGCCCCTGGATTTCCCTCCGGACGCTCCCTGGGAACACCTTCGCCAACAGCTCCTTGCGGAGGACTGGCGCCAAGTGGATATCTACGGCATCGACGAGGGCATCGAATCCTTCCGGCGCGCCGGCGGCAACAGCCGGAACCTCGTGGTCTCCACATCGGGCCTCACTGCGGCACGCTACCTGGAGAGAACCTTCGGCACACCCTTTGACATCTTCTATCCTTTTGCCGCCGAGGAACTTAAAAATGCCATCGACCAGAGCGGCAAGATGATTTCCCTGGACTGGAAGAAAATCCTGATCCTTCACGACCAGTTTCATTCCAATGCGCTCCGGCAGGAGCTTCGCCAGTTCCTTCCCGGTTCCCTCATCGTCTGCGGCACCTGGTTCCAGCAGCACACGAAGCATGCCGAGGAACAGGACAAGCGTTTCCGGGAGGAGGATGAGTTCCAGATGTATGTGCGGGAGCAGGATTTCGACTGCATTTTCGCCGATCGGGATTTCCTGCGGGCCATCCCCTTCTACCAGAAGGACTTCATCGATCTCCCCCACTTTGCTGTATCCGGAAGCCGGTGATCTCATGTCATACCTCAACATAAAAATATATGGCATCGTGCAGGGTGTCGGATTCCGCCCCTTCGTGAGCCGCCTTGCCGATGAATGCGGAATCCTTGGCACGGTCTGCAACAAGGGTCCCTATGTGGAAATCTTCGCCCAGGGGGTTCCTGCTGCCCTGGAAAAGTTCATCCACGGGCTTCATCACCACGCCCCGGAACGCTCCACCATCCTCAAGATCGACGTGACGGAACTCCACGAGGATGCTTCCTTTTCCCGCTTCGACATCGTGGAAAGCGAAAAGGAGCAGGGGGATATCTTTGTCTCCCCCGACATCGCCACCTGCGGGAAGTGCAAACAGGAGCTCTTCGACCCTCAGAATCGCCGCTACCTCCATCCCTTCATCAACTGCACCGCCTGCGGCCCGCGCCTCACCATCCTCGATGCCATGCCCTATGACCGGGAGCGCACCAGCATGGGGGAATTCCCCATGTGCGAAGCCTGCCATGAGGAATACACCTCCCCGGAGAGCCGCCGCTACGATGCGCAGCCCGTCTGCTGCAACGATTGCGGCCCCGAGGTATACATCATCGACAGCGCCGAGCGGGGCGCGGATGCCATCCGCCGCACCCGCCGCACCCTCGCCGATGGCGGCATCGTTGCCATCAAGGGCATCGGCGGCTTCCATCTCTGCTGCGATGCGACCAACGAAGCTGCCGTCTGCCGTCTGCGCCGGTTGAAGCACCGGCCCGTCAAGCCCTTTGCCGTCATGCTCCGCGACATGGCCAGCATCCATCGGGAGTGTTTCGTGGAACAAGGGCAGGAAGAGTTTCTCGACGGGCACCAGAAGCCGATCCTCCTGCTCAAACAACGCCCAAAGGGGAGCATCGCCCCCAGCGTCGCTCCCGGCAACCCAAAAATCGGCGTCATGCTGCCCTATGCCCCGGTACAGCTCCTCCTTTTTGACTATCCCGACGGCATTTCCATGCCCCATGCCCTTGTCATGACCAGCGGCAACCCTTCCGGTGCCCCCATCTGCCACACAGACGATGAGGCACGAAAGGCTTTGGGAGGCATGTGCGACTGCATCCTCTCCCACAACCGCAGGATACGGCTTCGCGCCGATGACTCCGTCATGGGCTGGATGGACGGGAAACCCTACATGATCCGCCGCAGCCGCGGCTTCGCTCCCCTGCCCTTCATGCTGGGCGGAGATTTCAAGGGGAAGGTGCTTGCCATCGGAGGCGAACTGAAAAACACCTTCTGCCTCGCCAGCAACCATCTGTTCTACCCCTCCCCCTACATCGGGGACATGACAGATCTCAGGACAGTGCTCGCCCTCAAGGACTCCGTGCAGCTCATGGAATCCCTGCTGGAAAACCGCCCTTCCATCGTCGCCTGCGACCTGCATCCACGCTACAACACAACGACGGTGGCAGAGGAAGCGGGGCTTCCCCTGTTTCCCGTCCAGCATCACTATGCCCATATCCTTTCCTGCATGGCAGAGAATGACCACCCTGGCCCCGTCATCGGCATATCCTTTGACGGCACGGGCTACGGCGAGGACGGGACCATCTGGGGCGGCGAGATCCTTCGCGCCGATTACGATGGCTATGCCCGCCTGGGCTCCATCCAGCCTTTCTGCCAGGCAGGCGGCGACAAGGCCTCCCTGGAAGGCTGGCGCATCGCCGTATCCCTCATCTACGAGCTATGCAGCAGGGACAAGGAAAAAACCGGGCGCATCGTCAAGGAGTTGAGTCTCTGCACCCTGGAGGAACTTTCTGCCCAATTTTTCCTGCTGGATAACCAGATGAACTGCATCACCTCCACCAGCGCAGGGCGTCTCTTCGATGCCGTCAGCGCAATCCTGGGCATACGAAAGGCCTCCACCTTCGAAGGGGAGGCCTCCATGTACCTGGAATTTGCCGCAGAGGAATGGGAAGATGCGCAGGACCATCCGCGAGAGACAGCCTGTTCCGGCCTCCATAACTTGCAGGAAACCTCTCTGCAAACTGCCGGGGACGGCCGCCTGTTGCTTCCCACCCTTCCCCTGTTCCGCTGCCTCTTGCAGTCCTATCTGGGGGGGCAATCCAAAGAACGGCTTGCCTATCTCTTCCATGACCGGCTTGCAGGGCAAATCCAAAGGGCATGCGGTCATCTGCGGGACACGGAGCATCTCTCTGTCGTTGCCTTGAGCGGTGGTGTCTTCCAGAACCATCTGCTCACGCGCCTGACAAAGGAAAAGCTCACGAAAGACGGCTTCACCGTCCTCCTCCACAGCCTCATCCCGCCCAATGACGGGGGGATCTGCCTGGGGCAGGCCGTTGCCGCGATGCACCATATCAGCAAGCCCTGAACCTCACAGCATCTGCTACCATCAGGACTGCACCCAAAGCCGCTGGTATTTCTCCATCTGCCGGGCAAGATGCTGCACCATATTCTTCCCAAGCTGGGGATATTTCACCATAAGATCATTCATTTTAGAAAGAGGATACAGCAGGATTTCTGCTTCCTCGGTCAAAACCTCAACAGAGAAATGCGATTTCTTGTCGGAAAGCATGATCGTCTCATTGGCCCAGGCTCCTTCCTTCAGGATATCCAGCGTATTGTACCACCCATCTCCTGTATCGATATTCCGCGCCAGCTTTCCCGCAACAATGAAAATCAGGTTTTCTTCCATGACGGCGCCGGAAATGCGGTCTCCCTCGAACCTCGTCTCCAAATGCGACTTTTCCATGAATTCCTGGATGAATCCGGAGCCTGTCCCATGCAGCAGCCTCAGCCGCGAGAGGACATCCTGCACCCGTGCCGCACGATCCTCTTTGTGGTGCTTTGCCTCGGCTTCCTTGTCCATGTCGAATCGTTTCTCCAAACGTTCCATGAAGGAATCCATGGGCAGGTTCCAGTCCGTGAGCATCTGCTGCAATACGAACAGGTACCGGTTCGCCAAAAGCATGCCTCCCGAAGGCACAAAACGGTTTTCATCATACATAAAGGAAAAGGACACACTCTGTTCCCCGTATTGGAAATAAACGCCCAGCCTTGCTCCCTTCGCATCCCATGAATTCCTCGCGACAAATGCGCCGTCGGGTTCCGCAGGGATTTCCGAATATTTCTGCTCTTCTGCCATGAAGTCATAGAAGCTCAAAAAATGATCGAATATCCTCTCTCCGGTCAATTCCTGCATATCTTCCCAGTCAAAGCAGCTATAGGGCTGGGATACCATGATTTGCTGGAACTGCTGGGAAACCAGCTTCTGGACAGTCAATTCACCCG
>JAFSWY010000349.1 GCA_017444295.1 Selenomonadaceae bacterium
ATCTACAATGCGACAGGGGCAAGGATCACGCGCATCCCGGCACGTCCCGAGAATGTGCTGGAGGCGTTGAAGGCGTTGTAATACTTATCTCGGATTAAAATTTGAAATCTTTTATAGGATTTCATCCGAGAACGTCTCATACACTCTCCGTAAGAAATAAAATTTCTAACGGAGAGTAGTATAAATCAACGGGATTCCAATTCATAGAGCAGTGTACAAAGAACGCAGGGGCGGCATAAAACGTCCCTGCGCTCTTTGTGTCTATAACTCAAACTTCGCAGTTGCATAAAACGCAATTAATCCAATAGAAAAATCCACTTCTTATATCAGAAGTGGATTAAAGACTACTGTTCTTGATTTATTTGTCGAAATTTACTGTTTCCCCATCGTTAGGCACATAGACCTGTTTTTCCAAATTCATCATATGAATGAAATCCCTCATATTTTTCCGAGACACCGTGCAATGATTGATGGCATCCATATGAACGGCTACCAGTTTTGAATTCGGCATAAACTCTGCAGCTTTGGCTACGTCTGCCGTACCCATGATAATCCCTTCATTGAAGCCGAGTGCCTTTGCATATCCGGTATTCATTATCATAATATCCGGCTGATAACTATGAAGAGTCTTGGTTACTCTGGCCGTCCATATAGTATCACCCATCAGGTAAGTGGTTTTCTCTCCTACAGCAGAAAATACTACTCCCATGCTCTCGCCTAAATTTGCTGCGTTTTCCGGTTTCTCATACATCGCCTCTGTTCCGTGCGTCCCTTCAATCTTCGTTAGCTTCACACCTTGAAATACGATGTTTTTTTCCAATACTTGCACATTGCGGAAGCCTTCTTTACGAATGTCAGCAGCATCTTTTTCATCTTGCACAAAAACAGGGATGTCTTTGTTTATAAATTGCTGTGCCACATCGTCCCAATGGTCAAGATGCGTATGCGTCACAATCAATGCGTCAACATCTTTCAGCACAGCCTCCTTGGATTCGGGCAATTCAACTATGGGATTGCGAACCTCGCTGTTGAATGTTCCGGCAAAACCTTCGTAACGCCCTTTTTCTGCCAGCATGGGGTCAATCAGGAATACCGTGTCATTGTAGGAAAGTTTTCCCGTTGCATTTCTGACCTGCTGATAGGAAACCTGCGCCAATGCCGTCCCGGACATAATGGTTACGCCTAAAAAAGCAGCAACTAATGTTTTCATCCATTTCATGCTAAACTCCTCCTCGTAAACATCAACGGTCAACCAACTTATGCGCCTATTGTAAAATATTACATATTAGATGTCCATATCATATTTCAAGTCTTTGCTACACATCACTTGAAAAATTCAATTTCGGAGGTAATCATGCAAAACTCAGTCAACAAAAACATAGACGATATTGACCGTCAAATACTGGAAATATTGATGAGAAACGCTCGTATATCCATGACGGAACTCGGAAAGCGTGTACATATGACAAGCCAGGCCATAAAAAACCGCTTGGAGAGACTAAATGAATTAGGTGTTGTTCAAAGATATACCGTCAATGTAAATTGCCCGGTTTACGGCTTCAAAACCCACGCCATTATCAAGCTGAATCTCAATTCGCAAAAGCAGTTGCACCTCTTGGATTACATTCAGAGTAATTCCTATCACATAATCCATTTCTATCAAATAACCGGAACAATGGCATATATGATAGACAGTTATTTTTTGGACGATGAAGAATTGCAAACATTTTTGAAGCACATACAGCAATATGGAGCGTATGAAATTCAACTTGTACTGCAAGATATTCCCTTGGATGATTATGAATCCGTCTAAAAAATCAGCACTCCTCGGCTCTCATACACGCTCGATAAAGGCGCGCTCTCCCCTGATAGCTGCTGCAGATATAACGGACATACCAGCTATTCTCTATTTGTGGGTGATGATGGCGGCTCTAGAACATCCGCTGTCCGCAATCGGCACAAAAGATTTTCCCATTGAACGGATTTCGTCATCGTCATTCTTTCATTTGACGGATTTCATGCCCTCCGTCACAAATTTGGCCAAAAGTTTTTGGATATGATGCCACCGCTCGTTTTTTTGCCAATTCAGACTGCGATTGACGGCAAAAGAACCGTGGAGGACGAAGCGAAAGATAAGCTCCGCATCATCCCTGCTCAGATTTCCTCGCGCCATCAGCCCCGGCACTACAGCCTCCCGCTCGTGTTCGGCAATGCGATGGAGGATGCGGCTGCTTACGAGAGAGTCCATAAAAAGGGCGTGGTATCGCTCGGAATCGGCAATTCGCTGGCAAGCGGGAAGCAAAAGCTCACCGCTTGCCACTTTGCCCTCTGCGGCATCCAAAACATTGAGCAGCGTTCCTTGCACCTCTTCCGAAAAAAGCAAAGCGTCGTCAATGGTCTGGTTCAACACGTCATCCACGTTGTCAAAATGCAGATAGAAGGTGGCGCGAGATATTTCTGCCTTCTTGCACAGTGTCGTGACATTGATTTTGTCATAGGGCATGGTGCGGGTTAAGGCCAAAAAGGCTTCTTTGACCACCGACCGTGTGTAGAGTGTACGCCGGTCGGTCTTTTTTTGCTTGTCCTCCATTTTGTCCTCCTGTTTCCTGACAGATCTGGCAAAGTGTACGGGACTGTACTGTTTTGCCTAAGTTGTTCTTGGTTTTCTCGTTTATGTACAATATAATAATTTCCATACAGTATGTCAATAAATCGTTGCATGAACAGGAGTATGGTATGGAAACGAACATCCAAAAAGCAGGACGCTGGCTGCGGGAGGCCGAGGCATTGTTGGTAGCGGCCAGCAACGGGCTTTCCATTGCCGAGGGCTATCATATTTTTGCTGACAATGAGGATTTTCGCCGTTATTTCGGCAGATTTCGGGACACTTACGGCATTGACTGCCTGATTCGCGGCGTATTTGCGCCCTTGCCGCCGGTCGAGCATGAAGCCTACATGGCGGCGGTTCATCGCTATCTGATTGAGGATTATCACGGCAGCGATGTGATGAAAGACCTCTTGGACATTATTGGCAGCAAGGACTACATGACCCCCATGTTCATTCAGGAACCTTTTTGGGCACTGGTGAACAGCTTGCCACGGGCGAAATACATCACTGTCAATGCGGAATACGCTTTCCTGCCCGCCGCCATTGAGGATAAGGGCATGGCCATCAGACAGGACATAGGAAAAACGCTGGCGGATTGCCGGAGAAAAATTACTGCCCTGCATTGAAAAGAGATATCGAAAGGAGAAACGTCCCATGAAAATCAAGCAAATCAGAAATGCTACCCTGCGCATCGAGTACGGAGGAAAGAATTTTTTGATTGACCCGTGGCTAATCGGTACCGAGGCAAGATTTCGTTTCATCGACATCCCCGGAATGCCCTTCCACACACCTGACCCCATGAAGGAGCACATCCCCATGCCCCTCTATGAATTGCCGGAGCCGGTGGAAAAAGTGCTGGAAAATGTCTCTTATTACCTCGTCACCCATATTCATCCCGACCATATAGATATTGGAGCGAACGGGACTTTGGGGGAGCTGCTGGATAAAAATGTGCCGCTTTTGGCGCAAAACGAGCAGGAAGCCGCCGCCTTTCGTCATTCGGGGTTTTGTCAAGTCACTCCCCTGGACGATAAGCCGTTTGCAACTTCCAATGTCGCACTGACGAAAGTATGTGCCCGGCACGGCACGGTGAACCCATGCGGCGATGCGTGCGGCATCGTGTTTCAAAGCCCAGGGGAAAAGACTCTGTATTTGGCGGGGGATACGATCTGGTACGATGGTGTGCAGGATAATCTGCAAAAATATCGTCCGGATGTGGTGATATTGAACGCCTGCGCCGCCGAAACGGTAGAAAACGGACGACTCATAATGAATGATGAGGATGTATCCTGTGTGGCCAAGGCTTTGCCTACAGCAAAACTGGTGATTTCCCATATGGACAATGTAGCCCATGCCACGATTACCCGCCACTCCATGCGAGGACTGCTGGCCCAAAGAGGTGTTACGAATTACATAATGCCGGAGGACGGCGAAACGATAACTTTTTGAAGCATCTGTTACAGAAAAATAAATTCCATAGCTATGACGATAAAAATGGATTCCCAAAGGAGCGCACTCTGCCGCCTCTCGCATGGGAATCCATTTTCGTTTCACGTTTTTAGCCCCTCACCGGCAAATCTCCGCAGCGAGATTCACGGCATGAAGCGGATCGACAGCCGTGACTGCCCGGTGGAGGCTTTGCGGGAAGCAGTATTCAATGCGGTGGTGTACCGTGATTATATAGTGCGTGGTCTTTCTTCGTGCTTCTTGGCGGCTTGTTCAGAGAAATTTCCATAAGAGGATTGTCATATCACACGTAAAAATATATAATTATGTGTAAAAAATCACATTTTTATATATAATGAGGTGAAACCGTGGAAAGAATGGCCATGGAACAGCTGATGGCGTGGAAGGAGTCGCCCTATCGCAAGCCCCTGATGCTAAAGGGAGTACGCCAGGTAGGAAAGACGTGGCTCCTTAAGGAATTTGGACGCCGTTGCTATGATAATGTTGCCTACTTCAATTTTGACGAAAACCCGGAGTATCGGGATTTTTTTGTCACCACCAAGGATGTACGACGTATCATTCCCAATCTGGCCATGGCGGGAGGCCAGGAGATAACTCCAGGCAAAACGCTGCTGATTTTTGATGAGGTTCAGGATTGCCCGGAAGTACTGAATTCCCTGAAATACTTTTGTGAGAATGCTCCAGAATATCATGTTGCCAGTGCCGGTTCATTGCTTGGCGTAACTTTGGCGAAGCCTTCATCTTTCCCGGTGGGGAAGGTTGATTTTATCAACATATACCCTATGACATTCCATGAGTTTCTTGTGGCCAACGGTAGTGCTAACCTTGCTTCATACATGGAACAGGTGGAGGAAATAGAGCCGGTTCCCGATGCCTTCTTCAACCCATTGGCAGAAAAGCTGAAGATGTACTTCATAACCGGCGGGATGCCGGAAGTTGTCAGTCGTTGGGCAGAAACTGGGTCAGTAGGGCAAGTGCAATCTACCCTCATAAATATCATCAATGCCTATGAACGGGATTTCATGAAGCATCCGGAGCCCAAGGAATGTCCCAAACTGGCCCGAGTGTGGAACTCCATGCCGTCACAGCTTGCCCGTGAAAATAAGAAGTTCCTGTATAACGTCATAAAAAAAGGGGCAAGAGCAAGGGAATATGAAGACGCCTTGGAGTGGCTGGTCCATGCTGCCCTGCTCTACAAGATTTTCAGGATAAACTCTCCTGGGTTGCCTGTATCCGCCTACGAAGATTTAAGTGCCTTTAAGATATATATGGCAGATGTAGGGGTGCTGCGACGGCTGGCAAAATTGGACCCGGTGGCATTTCGGGAAGGCAACAGGCTCTTCACGGAGTTCAAGGGAGCGTTGACAGAGAATTTCGTCCTGCAATCCTTAATTCCCCAGTTTGATGCAACCCCGCACTACTGGTCAAGGCTTAATCCATCCTATGAAGTGGATTTCGTGGTTCAGCGTGGAAATGACATCATCCCTATAGAGGTCAGGGCAGATACGAATATCAAAAGCCGAAGTCTCAAGAAATACGCTGAGACTTTTGCTGACCGGACGAAACTTAGGGTAAGGTTCTCCATGAATAACTTATGTCTGGACGAGGGTGTGCTTAATATACCTTTGTTTATGGCAGACCAGACAGACAGGATTATGGGGCTTGCCCTTGCACAGGCAAAGCTATAAAGGTTTGATATTCCCAAGTCAGGCATAGCTTGTTTGTTACGCTTTTTCCTCATCGCCGGGGAAAACGATGCCCGCCTGCTTGCGGGCTTTTTCGGCGGTTTCCAGCACAGCCACGGAAACAGCAAGTCCTTTCTTCATGCGCTTATAATCCTTGTCGGCGAACATCCTGGCAAATTCCTGGAACTCATGCACCATGCGATGGCTGTGCTTATTGAGTCTTGAATGGACCGTGACACCGCTGCCGCGAAGGCTCATTTCGAAGGCGCTGAGTTCGTTGGGGGCGCCTATCACCCTGATGTAGCCCTTTTCTCCCTGGATGGTGATATAGCCCGGACTGTCCGAATCCTTGGCGCCGATGGCCAGCGCAAAGAACCCGGGGTATTTCAGGGTGGCAACGCCGCTGGTGTCAATGCCATTGAAGCCGATGTTGGCCGTGTAGGTGACGGACTCCGGCGCGCCGAAGAGGCCGATGATGAAGTTGAGATTGTAGATATTGATGTCATACAGGGCACCGCCGCTGCGCTGCGGGTCAAAGGCGGGCAGGACTTCGCCCTGCAGGTATCTGTCGTAACGGCTGGAATACTGGGAGTAGTTGGCCGCCACAGTCTTGATTTTTCCGAGCTTGGGCAGGTTTTCACGGATGGCTGCAAAGTTCGGCAGATGAAGGATTGTCACCGCCTCGAATACATAGAGGCGCCTGGAAATGGCCAGCTCCTTCAATTCCCGTACTTCCCTGGCGGTCGAAGTGAAGGGCTTTTCCACGATGACATTTTTCCCGGCGAGGAGCGCCTTCTTCGTATACTCGTAATGGACGCTGTTGATCAGTCCCACATAGACGAACTCGATCTCCGGGTCAGCCAGCAGGGCGTCATAGTCGGTATAGACCCGGGGGATGCCATGAGCCGAGGCTAGCTTCTCTGCCTTTTCCTTGCTGGAAGGGCGGGCAAAGATGGCGGCCGCCTCTATCTCCGGCACTTCCTTCAGGGCAGGAAGTATCCCCTCCTTGACGATAAAACCGGTTCCTAAAATGGCCAATTTCATGAAAAATCTCTCCTTTCTTGTCAATCCTGTTTGTTGAGGAACAGGCCGAGCTTGTGCTCCAGTTCGCGGATCCGCTCCCTGTCGCGGCTCCGCATCTCATAGATGGCGGAAAAGCTGTCCACCCACATCATCAGGAACTTCTTGAAGCTGTCTGCCACGACCTGGTCGTCCTCGCATATGATATTCACGGCTTTTGTGGCACGGTCAAAGGCATCGATGAGAACGCCCCATGCCTCATCCTGGCTGATGCCGGCTTCCTGTTTGTTGTCGTTTTCTTCCATAGTGCAGTCCCTCGCAAAAGCCTTTCTCTAATACGTCCTGGGTAAGCAGTGACCTCCATTTGCAAGCATCGTGGATTTACCTGTACAATGGATTGCACGAATCAATCATCCGCAGGGATTACCGCATACAAATGGAGGTCGTTATGTCAAGTATAATCTATCTTGGGACGGATGTCAAAATCTTACTTCTTTTTGTAGATAAGTTCAATGTTTTCTGATAAGATGTAATAGTAATAGATATGCATTCAGCAGTCGGGCATAGAAGACCGGGGGGATGATGGGCGTTATGAAAGAGCATTTCAAGGAGAGGAACACGAGAGACTACCATCAGAAGCGGCTTTTCACCAAGGAAGAACTGGAGGAAAGGGAGAGCCTTTGCGTCCATGAGCAGCCGCCCTTTTGCTCTGCGGCCTGTCCCATGAAGCTGGATGTGCGGGATTTTGTCGGGCGGATGGCGGCGAAGGATTTCACGGGAGCCCGCGCCATGCTGGAGAGGATTTCTCCTTTTCCGGAAATCCTTGCCCATGGTTGCAGCCATCCCTGTGAGGCGGCCTGCCGGATGGGGGAGGCGGGGGAGGGCATCGCGATTGCCGGGCTGGAACGGGCCGCCATGTTTCTTGGGGCGCCAAAAAAAGGGAAGGGGCTCCTGAAATTCAAGAAGAAGAAACGGGCGGCGGTTTTCGGCGGGGAGCTGTTCACCCTTGTGGTGGCCGCGCAGCTGGCAGACAAGAGCTATCCCGTGGAGTTCTATGTGGAGGCAGGGGACGCGGAGTCCCTGCTGAAACAATGCGCCCCCTTCCTTTCGGAGGAGATTCTGGCAAGGGCCGTGAGGCGTCTGCAGTCCATGGACCTGAAAATTTTTTACGGTACCGGCATTTCCCCTTCCTTTGTGGAGGAAAAGAGGGGGGCATTCGATTTGCTCTGTGCCGCCTCCTATCTGGCGAAGGAAAGTCCCGATGCAAGTACGTTGCTGGGGAAGGATGGAATCCTCTATCCGTCGGAGGAGGGGCGCGACTGTCTTCGCGCCTTTTACGATGCGAGGAGGGCGAGCGTCTCGGCGGACCGTCTGGCGCAGGGCCTTAATCCCTCCACCATGAGGGGGGAAGAAGGGACAGTTGCTTCGTGCCTCTACACGAACATGGAGGATGTGGAGCCCTCCAGGCGCATTTCCCTGCGGAGGAACGGGGAGGCCTATGATGGAGAGAAGGCCGCGGAGGAGGCGGCGCGATGCATCCAGTGTGCCTGCGAGGAATGCCTGAAGGGCTGTGCCTATCTGCGCCATTTTGCGAAATATCCCCGCATTCTGACGCGGGAAATCTACAACAACGCGGGCATCATCATGGGGGACCATATGATGAACAAGGCCATGAACAGCTGCTCCCTCTGCGGCCAGTGCGCCGTCACCTGCCCAAACGGTTATGACATGGGGGAGATCTGTCGGCTGGCCAGGGAAAATATGGTGGACACGGGCAAGATGAGCCTTGCCGTCCATGAGTTCGCCCTGCAGGACATGCTGTTTTCCAATACGGAGGGTTTTTTGAGCTGCATTCCCAAGGGGCAGGAACAGGGCTGCCGATATGTCTTTTTCCCCGGCTGCCAGGCGGGGGCGGTTGCGCCGGATGCCGTTTTGAGGGCTTACCGGGATTTGGCGGGGCGATTGGACGGCGGCGTTGCCTTGATGCTTGGATGCTGCGGCGCCATAGCAAAATGGGCAGGACGGCGGGAGCTGTTGGAAGAGCAGAAGGAGTTCCTGCGGCGGGAGTTTGGGAAGCTGGGAAATCCCGTGATTCTCGCCGCCTGCCCGACCTGCAGGAAAACCCTGGAGGAGGAAGGCATGGGGCAGGTGAAGAGCCTCTGGGAGATCCTTCTTGAGATCGGCCTGCCCGAAGGAAGCGTCTGCCATGAGGAGGAAGCCGTCCTGCACGATGCCTGCGGGGCGCGGAGTGATCCGGGGATGCGGCAGGACGTGAGGGAGATTGCCGGGCGGCTCGGCTTCCGGCTGCTTCCAGCGGAATGGGAAGGGGAAAAGACTTCCTGCTGCGGCTACGGAGGGCTTGTCTCCTATGCCAACCGGAAGATGGCCGCCGAAATGGCGGAGGATTGCAGGAAGGAGTTCCCCGATGCGCCTTACATCACCTATTGCATGGCCTGCAGGGACCGTCTGGCGCGGCAGGGAGCGCAGTCGATGCACCTTCTGGAGCTCTTGTACGAGTCCCCAGCGGGTGATCCGCCGGACATATCGGAGAAACGGAGGAACCGGCTTCTCTTACGGGAAGCGGTTTTGCGGGAATTCTGCGGCACGAAGGGCATGTCTCCTTCAGGGAATGGCTGTGCATCCCCGGAGGAAATGGACTTTCGGGCGGTGATCACGGAGGAGGCCCGCAGGCAGATGGATGACAGGATGATCCTCGACACGGATGTCTGGAAGGTGATGGGGCATTACCGGGATACGGGGGAGGCCGTTCTCGACCAGAGGACAGGCCTTCTGATTGCGCAGTTGCGGATAGGCAATGTGACCTTCTGGGTGAAGTTCACCGAGGATGGGGACGGTTATACCATCCGTGGGGCCTATAGCCACCGGATGCTGGTGCGGACGAGATAGGAGGGCGGCATGGCGGAAACGAAGAGCTATTACACCATAGAGACGGACGGGACCCTGCTCTGCCAGAAATGCAAAGTTCCCTTGGAAAAGGCGGATGCGGTGTTCAGCTATCTTGAGAATGCCTTTCCCGTGGAGCTTCCGGTCTGCCCCAAATGCGGCTTCGTCTACGTGCCGGAGGAGCTTGCCCTGGGGAAGGTGTTGTCCGTGGAAAAGGTGCTGGAAGACAAATGAGGAAGGCGCCCCTTCATCCCGGCGGAAGGGAAACCACCCTGCGGCTGCTGGAAATGGCCGAAAAGTATGGGCACACCTCCGGGAAAAGATGCGCCCTGGACATGGGGGCGGGAGATGGAGGCACTGTGCGCCTCCTCGGGGAGCTCGGATGGGAGGCGCAGGGCATTGACAGGAATCCCGGCGATGGAGTTTCCAGGGGCGACATGCTCTGCACCTCCTTTCCGGACAAAACCTTTGACCTCGTGGTTTCCGAATGCGCCTTTTACGTTGCGGGAGACGTTGGGGGAGCCCTTCGGGAGGCCTGGCGCCTTCTGAAGGGAAACGGGCTGCTTGCCCTGGGGGATGTATATTTTGGCAGTCCTGGCGGATGGAGGGAGACGCTGGAGAGGCAGTCCTTTCGGGTGCTGGAGATGGAGGACATCACGGATCTCTGGCGGGAATACTATCTGGAATGCGTATGGATGGGGCGGACGGAGGTTCTCTGCCATGGACACCGGAAGGGCTGCCGCTATTTTTTGACCGTTGCAAGGAACCAGGGGAAAATAAAAGTTACATAATGCGTAGGACAAATTCACATAGGCAAGGCAGAGGAAGGAGGCATAGCGGTGCTATGTCGACTGACGATAACGCAGCATATGTGGATTTGGACAAGCAGAATGTGAGTTTTATTAATCCCTGGTTCCAAGGAAAGGAAGAGGCACATGGATGATGCATTGGAACGGATGCTGGAACTTTCGCGGGAGGGCTTTTTCTGTGCCCAGATCCTCTTGATGCTGGCCTTGGAGTCTGAGGGGAAGGAAAATCCGGATCTCGTCCGGGCCATGGGCGGCCTGAACGGAGGAATCGGCAACACGGGGGACGTGTGCGGCGCCTTGACGGGCGGGGCCTGCTTCCTTTCGTATTTTCTGGGCAAGGGGGAGGCCGATGAGCTGGAGCATCCGGAGTGGAACGAGATCATGGAAGAATATGTGGGCTGGTTCCGCCAGTACGTCGGTGAGTATGGGGGAATATCCTGCAAGTGCATCCTGGAGGGGGACGAGAGGAACAAGATCCAGCGGTGCCCCATGGTGATGCAGGCAGTCCTGGAAAAGTGCATGGAACTTTTGGAGGCCCATGAGGCCTTTTGAGGAGGGATGCCCGTGGAGAAGATCGTGTACCTGAACAATGCGGCCACCAGCTGGCCCAAGCCGGACTGTGTGGCAAAGGCCGTGCAGAAGGCGCTGCAATCGCCTCCGGGCTCCATGCATCGCGGCGGCATAGAGGACGTGGATGTCTTCGAATTGGTGAGGCGGCGGCTGGCGAAACTGCTTGGCGTGAAGGATGCGGATGGCATTGCCCTGGGGCCCAATGCGACCTGGGGGCTGAATCTCGCGCTGCATGGCTTCCCCCTCCGGGCCGGGGATGTGGTGGTGACCACCAGGGCGGAGCACAACAGTGTCCTGCGCCCCTTGCATCAAAGGGCTGCGAAAGAGGGCATTCGGGTTGTGTATCTGGACACGGATGAGGTGGGGAGGGTGCCCCTTTCTTCCTGGGAAAGGGCGATGTCCGACTGCCGTCCGAGGCTTGCGGTGTTCACCCACGCCTCCAATGTGACGGGGGCTGTCCATGATGCCGCTGAAATGACGGCTCTGGCGAAATCCGTTGGGGCGGCAGTCCTTCTGGATGCCTCCCAAAGCCTCGGATGGATTCCCGTGGAGGCAGATTCCTGGGGCATTGACATGATTGCCTTCACGGGACATAAATACCTTCTGGGGCCCCAGGGGACGGGAGGGCTTTTCGTGCGGAAGGGCATCTCTCTGGAACCGTGGCTGCAGGGAGGCACGGGAATCCGCAGTGAACTGGAGGAGATGCCCGAGGAGATGCCGCTCCGCCTGGAGGCGGGTACGGGCAACGAGCCGTCTTTCCATGGGCTCCTTGCGGCTCTGGAATGGGCCGGGGAGCATCCCCTGGAGGAGAAAAGGCATCGGGCGTTGCTGGGATATCTTCGGGAGGGCCTGATGGAGGCCGGTGCGAGAGTCATCTTCCCCGATGGCGTCACCACCCCGGTGGTGAGCTTCACCTTGCCGGGGGAAAGCGTGGCAGATGTGGGCTATATTCTGGGGGAAAGCTATGACATCATTTGCAGGACAGGGCTGCACTGCGCACCGAAACTGTTTTCCTGTCTCAAGGTTCCGGAGACGGTGCGGATCTCCCTCTCCCGCTTCACCCGGAAGGAAGATGTGGAGGCCCTGCTTGGGGCAGTGAGGGATATTAGGGGATGAGATTCGAGCGGAAGAAAGTGGAGAACTGCTTTGCCGATTCCAGGACCTACGAATACCGGATCCCTGTATCGGGGGAGACTCTGGCAGAGTCCCTGCCCGATGTCTGGGAAATCCGCCGGAACGAGAGATTGCGCCGTCCGGTATTCATCGCGAAAAAGGAGGGCATCCATCTCAAGGGGCTTTTGGCGGGTCATGCGGTGCGGGCGAGTTTCCTGGAGACGGAGTGGGAGGCAAGGCAGAAGGAGTTTGAGGAATGGATGGAAGATATGGATGGCCAGTGAGATTGCAAGCACTGTGAGCGTGTGCCCCGTCTGCCTGAGGAAATTGCAGGCGCGCAAGGTGGTGGAGGAAGACGGTTTTGTCCATATGGAGAAGGAGTGCCCGGAGCATGGTCATTTCGATGTCCTGCTCTGGGAGGGGGATGCTGCAAGCTACAAGGCGTGGGGGGATATGCCCGCTGCCCCGGTGACGCCTGTGGGGGCCCGTCCCGCAGAGCGGGGGTGCCCTTATGACTGCGGCCTTTGCGAGGCGCATTTGCGGGATGGCTGCTGCGTCCTGCTGGAACTGACGAACCGCTGCAATCTTCGCTGCCCCGTCTGCTTTGCCACTGCGGGGGAAGAGAAGGGCGTTCTGGAGCCGGGGCTGGAGGAAATCGGGAAAATCTACGATATGCTGATGGAGCGGGGAGGCCCCTTCAATATCCAGCTTTCGGGCGGCGAGCCGACCCTGCGGGAGGATCTGGCGGAGATTATCGCACTGGGCAGGGAGAAGGGATTCTCTTTTTTCCAGCTCAATACCAATGGGTTGCGGATTGCCGAGGAGGAGGGATATGCACACAGGCTCTTTGAAGCAGGGGTGTCCTGTGTGTTCCTGCAGTTCGATGGCTTGCGGGATTCCGATTATGAAGCCCTGCGCGGCGGGGCGCTTTTGGCAAGGAAACTCCGTGCGGTGGAACTCTGCAAGGAGGCAGGGCTTCCCGTGGTGCTGGTTCCCACCATTGTGCCGGGAATCAATGAGAATGCTCCCGGCAGCATTCTGGACTTCGCCCTTTCCCATGCACCGAATGTTCGTGGGGTACATTTCCAGCCGGTCAGCTATATGGGAAGGAATGTCTTGCCATCCCAGGAACGGATTACCCTTCCAAGGATATTGCGGGATATCGAACAGCAGACAAGCGGCAGGATGAAGGCTTCCGATTTCAGCGGCGGCGGTGCGGAGAATCCCTATTGCTCCTTCCATGCGGCCTATCGGATGGGCTCGGATGGCACATGGAAGGCCCTGGCGAAACGGGGCGGGAGCTGCTGTTGTTCGGGGGATGCCCCCCCAAGGGAGGAGGCCTGCTGTGGGGATTCCGATTCCTGCTGTACGGGGGAAGGAAGAACGGCAAAGCCTGTCAAAAGTTCGGAGGCAAGGGATTTCGTTGCACGGCAATGGGGGGCATGCACATCCTGCAGCGAGGATGTGCCAGGGACGGAGGCTTCCTCCCTGGATGCCTTTCTGGAACAGGCGGTACTCCAGACCTTCACCGTATCGGGGATGCTGTTTCAGGATGCATGGAATCTGGAACTGGACAGGCTGCAGCGCTGCTATATCTGCGAGGCGGATGCCGAGCGGGGCATGATTCCCTTTTGCGCCTATAATCTGACGGATGGAAAGGGGAGAGCCCTGTACAGGAAATGAGCAAGATGGGACGCACGAGGCTGGATGGCCTGATCTGCAGGCAGGAACATTGGAAGGAACTGACAAGGGAGAGACTGGAGGAGCTTCAGCTTCGCCGCCTGAACGAGCTTCTGGCCAGGGAGAAGAAGCGGAAGGGATTTTACCGGGATCTGCCGGAGCGTCTGACTTCGTTGCAGGAGCTTTGGACTCTTCCCTTCACGATGCCTTCCATGCTGGCGGAACAGGGTAGCCGCATGCTCCTCCTTTCCCAATCGGAGATTCTGCGGGTGATATCCGGCGAGACCAGCGGCACCAGCGGGCAGGCGAAGCGGGTTTTCTACACGGAACGGGATCTCTGCCACACGGTGGAGCTTTTTGAAGCAGGAATCGGGGAGATGTGCGGCCTTGGGAACCGTGTGCTCATTGACATGCCCTTTTCGGGGGAACATGGGCTGGGGAACCTGATCGAGAGAGCCGCTGGGCGGACGGGAGCCCTTCCCTTGCGGGGCGGGGGCGGCAGCTGGAAAGACCGCATCTGCCGCATCCGTGAGGGAAGGCCGGACTGCGTCATTGGCTTCCCTGTCCCGCTGCTGGGGACGGCACGGCTTTACGCCCATGTTTATGGGAGAAATGATTTCCCCATACGAAAGGCGCTGGTTTCGGGGGATGCCTGTCCGCCCGGGGTGTTGAGATGTCTGGAGGAAGAGTTTTCCATGACCTTGTTTCCCCACTATGGTTCCAGGGAAATGGCCCTTGCAGGGGCAATCACCTGCCCGGCCCATGTGGGGATGCACCTTCGCGAGAACCACATTCTGGCGGAAATCGTCGATGCTGCGGGAAATGTCCTGCCCGATGGGGAGGAAGGGGAGCTTGTGATCACCACCCTGGACATGGAGGCCATGCCCCTGCTTCGCTATCGGACCGGAGACAAGACGAGGTTTCTTTCGGAACCGTGTCCCTGCGGTGGTGTGACGAGGCGATTGGACAGGGTGTCGAGGCTGGCGAAGGATGCTTTTTGGGCGGAGGAACTGGACGATCTGCTCTTTCCGATGAAGACTTTGGTGGACTATCGCGCCGCATGGGGTAGGGATGGGCTCTTCCTTGCGGCCAGGACCTTGGATGGCCATGGAGCGGAGGAACTGGAAGGGAGACTCGGCGGGAAATATCCGGGATTTCCCCTCCACTTGGAGGGTTCGCTCTGCCGCTTGGAGGATGTTCCTTTTTATAAGGGAAAACGGTGTGTTGAAAAGATTTTGTCATGTGTTTGCAGGAGACGGAGAACATCATCCATCTGAATCTGGACTTCCTGCCCCTCAAAAGCTATACGAACATCGTGGAGGAAAACGCCCTGCGGATGGATTGGAACAGTGTCGTTCCAAGGGAAAAGCTGGACTACATCATGGGGAATCCCCCGTTAGATGGTTATAATTGGGGACACTTGAAAACACAGGGTTTCCAGACAGTCTTCAGGCGTAAAAAGAACCGCAAGCACTGCTGATGCGATTGTGAGCATCACAGGCTTGCGGTTTTTATTCGACTATGGTTGTCTTATAGCTGTTTTGCATATTTTTCCTGTTCACTGGCAGGGATCTTCATGGCGTTCATCGTCTGCCGGGCATCCCATCCGGATGTCTCCATCAGATTTCGTATAGTGGTTAC
>JAFSWY010000350.1 GCA_017444295.1 Selenomonadaceae bacterium
GCGGCGCGCACAGATGAAGGTGTCCTTGACATCCGTGGTGCCCGGATATGCACCGGTATAGTCGCCCCAGCTCTTCCAACCGCCGATGAAATTCAGGGCCGTCATGATGCCCTGGCTGTTCAGGAGATTTGCCTGCTCCAGCCCTGTCACATTCCCGTTGGAATCCACGCCGCCGATGATGTCGGCCTCCGTCACCATGGACGGGTCAACGCAATCGTAGGAAAGCTTGAGGCTTGCCTGTCCGTCCAGCAATCCATCCTTGATGATGGTGACGATAAGCCGCCCGTCATCATCAAAGGCCGCCGTGTAGTCCACATCGACAGCAGGAGCCGACGGTGTGCCGGAACCGGCTGCCGGTCCTGCACCTGCAGTTGCAGTTGCAGATACCACCGCACCGCTGTCGCCGTCGCCATCTCCGTCCCAACTCCCCTCCTCGACTTCCATGGTGGGCGTGGATGCCGTATAAGTAATCGAGCCAGAAGCCACAGAGAGCGTCTTGAGGAGCACAGAATCCTCTACCGTGACAGTGCCGTCGCTGGCAACATCAAGTGTTGCCTCGACAGATTTCTTGTGCTTCTTCGGGTTCAGCACATTCACAAAGATGATGGGCTTCACCGCGTAAAGATAGAATTCCGTGTACATTGCCTCGCAGAGGGTGTATTTGTCCCACTCTGCGGAATATCCAAGGGCGGCCACAGCCTCCTTGTGCTCATAGCAGATCACCGGCTTGTTTACGTATGCCTCCGGGTCTTCCGCGAGATGCACCGGTGCCGTGCCGAAAACGACAGGAAGCCCTGCCGTGGTCTGCACAGGAGTGATGATTCTTGTCGGTATCTCGCTTACCCGGACTCCATGAAAATATGCCATGCCTCTAAGCCTCCTTCAATGCTTTCTGGTAAAAGGTGTGAAGCATCGTGCCCTTCTTCCCGACTTCCTCCATGGCCTTGTTCAGCCCGGAGACAGGAACGAAAAGCCTCTTCATTACGTCGTCATCCTTCCATGCGGCGGGGATGCCGTCACGGTATACCATGTACGGGGACAGCCCTTGCTTTTTCAAGGGAGGCCCCACATAAACGACCTGATTTTCCATTTTCTTCACCTCTATTGGAACACTTCGCTGAAATTTCTCTTCGGCTGCGGCAGGTTCACCTCGAAATGGATGCTCCCCCACCACTGCGGGTATGGCTGCTCATCCGGCAGGCTCGATATCATGGAGCCGCTTTTGATGTTGTACTTCATGCGTATCGGGTTGTTCGTCAGGAGCTCAAACCGCAGGAACTCCATGATGTGGAAGAGCGTCTTGCAACCCTCGACGCGATCCTCATCATAGTCCGTGATGTATATCCCGATGACCGCAACCGTCTCTTTCTCCCCATCCGTCACTTCCGTTGTCCGGACGATGATGGCAGGTGCCAAGTCCTTTATCTCAGAGCGGCTCATGCCGATGGTCAGGAATCCCGTATACACCTTGTACTGCTTTTCTCCGGAATTGGTGAGCTCGTCATTCGCTTCCAGCCGTTCCTTGATGAAATCCACGATGCCCTCTGCACATCCGAGTGGTGTCATGTCGCGCCTCCCATCAGTCTGCCGAACTCATGCCTCAGCCTTTCCTCAAAGACCGCAAGCCCGCGCTCCTCCATGGCGGAAATGACCTCCGGATTCCCGAAGAGCTGCGGGACGGAAGGTCCGTAGAGTCCCCGGATGGGAAGGCGGCTTGCCCCTTCCCTCTGCATAAACTTCCTCCCATACTCAAAGGAGCGGGGAACCAGCTTGCTGTTTCCCTTCTTTATAGCCACGGAAATGCCCTTCCTTGTCTTCTTCGCCTTGTACTTCGTGACGGATTCCATGGGACCCTTGATGTGGAGTATCGCGCCATCCCGCTTGAGAAGGATCTGCGCATGACTCTTAAGATCCCGTGCCTTTATCGTGTAGATTGCGCGGATTCTCTTGGTGGCGGCAACCCTGGCAGCAATGGCTGCACGCTTGGCGGCACGTCCGGCTGCCTTGTGCGCGTTTTCCTCCGATATGTTCTGCATGGTGCGGAGAAGCTCATCCATGCCGCTATGCTCGAAATGTATCTGTATTGCCATTACCCAATCGCCTCCTCATGGAGCTCAATCGACAGCATACCTATATCGTCGGTGCAGCTTGACACGATGAAGATTTCCCCATCCAGATCAAGCCTCTGCCCCTCAACAGGCACTTCCGGCAGGCTGTCTTTCGCTACATGAACGACCACGATTTTTCCATGGACACCGTCATACCCGCTGTATTTGTCCTGGGAGAGAAAGGTTTCCCTTGCCGTCGGGCTTTGCACCACACAGGGGCAGGAAACGCCGCCAAGATCATGCTCCTCGGCAAACTCATCCATGTTGAGAAAGGTTTCGCCGATATCCCCGGCCACCATGTCCTTGAAGCTGCTCACTTCTTCTTCCCCCTGCCCTGCACAGCGGCAGAAAGATCCGGGGCGGGGAGTTCCCCGGCATCCGAATCCTGGGCATCCTGTGACTCTTTCGGTGCCGGAGCCGAAGCTGGCGCAGCGTCATTTGTTCCTTCCAGCAAGATGAAGTCGCCGCCAGAATTCCCAACCAGACGCTTTGCCGTCGCATCATCGATATCCACCACATGGCCTGCCTCATAGAGATTGCCCCCGTAGGACAGGCAGCCCCTCTGGATTGCAATCTTCATGACATCACCCCATCGTCTTGATGCAGGCCCACTCATCCGCCCATGGGGACGGCGCAAGCAGGAATCTGCTGTAAACGGTAAGCGCGACCTGCTGGGCACGGCGGTCGCCGTCATAGTACGGCACATATTCCGCAGCGTAGGTATCGTACCCGCTCCCGCTGTCGTTCACCAGCGTGACGGATCCATGGATCTGCCGCCCCTGCCCGGGAATTGCGATGATGACATCGTTGGGGCCGATGAACGGCACAACATTCCCGGAATCGTTGGTATAGGTCTCCGTGTAGCTGTAGATTTCCAGGTTCAGCGAGGAAAGGAGGCCGATGCGGCGAATCTGCGGGCTCTCGAACCGTGGAGCGATGCTCAGCATGGCAAGGTTGTCCCGGTTCGGGACCATGATGTAGTCCTTGAACTCCGTGTTCTTCATCAGGTACCTTTCCACGTTCTCGCCGCAAAGCATGACCTTCGGAATCTCATTGGCATTTCTCTGGATCATCTTGCTCGTGCTCATAATGTCGTCGTAGATGGTAGCGGACGGGTTGTCCCAAGTGGTGGCAGGGATAACCTTCTGCGTCCATCCGAAATCGATGGTCTCCGCCAGAACGGTCTGGCCGTCATCGGCATACCCCTTGATCTCGCATTTCCCCGTGGTGAGGATTTCCGCTGCCATCTGCTTCTTGCGGTTCTGGATGGTGTCCTTCAGGTAGGAGAGGTCGCGGTTCATGATATGGGCCGCCCTCTGCGCCTCGGTCATCTGGCTGTAAATCGTCTCTCCGAACTCGCGATGGCGAAGGTCCTCCGGGTCAATCACGCGCCTGGGGGCCACCATGGGCGGACGGTAGAACTTGAAGCTGGATGCATCCCGCTCAATGTTCACGCCCTTGGTGCCGGGAATGGCATAGGGTGCAAGCCTTCTCTGGCCGGAGCGCATCTCCACCATGATACGGTCGCTGTTCAGCACCGGCATGGACGTGGGGAAAAAGGTGTCCACCAAGAACTTGGCGGGTGTCTTGGTTCTCTCGATCGCCTGGATCAGGAGAACAGGGTCATTGTATTCAATCAAAGCCATTTTGTTTCGCCTCCCTTACTTGTGCAGCGACGTGAGCAGAATATTGAGCGGCCTGAGTTCCGCTTCGTGCGCATCCACGGTATCATCTGCCGCAACGATCAGCTTCTCGCGGTTGAACCTGCCGGACGTGTAGACCGTGCCAACCGCGTCGGAAGATGCATCCGTCAGGTCGACATCGGATGCCATCACATAGACAGCCACGCCATTCTTCGCCGTTGCAGTCACCTTCCCGCCATTCTCAGACAGGAGCATGCCTCTCTTGTAGGCCGTCCCTTTCGCAAGGGTTACATTCTTGTTGAAAACGGGAATCTCGGGCCTCCCGAACAGTTCGTCGTAGGACATCCCCGCCATAGTTCCGGTGTATTCCATTCCTTACCCCTCCTTGTTGTTCACCCGGCTGATCTCGTTCAGGAACTCCTGACGCTTTGCCTCCTCCGGGGACTCGTTCCCCTTCGGGGACGGCTTCACGCCCTCCGCACCGGAGTTCATGTTGTCGTGGATCAGCGCAACAATCTCATCCATCATGCTCGGCTTCTCCGGCTCCTGCGCAGGAATCGCGTCGACATATGGACGGATATCCTCCGGCGTGGCGCCGTTCTTCTTTGCCGTCTCAACGATGCTGTCAACAGCAGGGTTCCCGTTCTTCATGGCATCCAGGTCGACAATGCGCTGGCGTTCCGCCTGGACGGCTGCCTTGATTGCATCCTGGTTGTCCTTCGGTTCCTGCGGCTCCTCTGCCTTGCCGATGCCAAGACGATTGGCGATCTTCTGCAAGAGGTCGTTGTTGTTGTTCTCCATAGGTTTCATTCTCCTTCCTTCCAGCACGGCCTGCAGGGCCGCGATGTTCTTGAGTCTTCCCAGAGGGCAGTTGACGGAATTCGCAACAAACATCCCGTTCTGGAAACTGTTTTTCACAGAGATATCCACAATTTCATCCACAAATCCATACTTTTCCGCATCCTGTGCGCCCATCCACGTCTCATTGTCCATCATGTGGCTGAGCTTCGTCTTGGATAGTGTCCCGCCCGTACGGGCCTGGTACACTTCCAGGATGGTATTCTTGACGGTCTTGAGCTGCGCCGCCATTGCTTCCATCTCCTGCTCGTCATAGAAACCCATCAGGCCGGACATGGGATTGTGGATCATATAGGCCGCATTGGCTGGCATCATGACATGGCCACCGGCACATGCAACGATGGTAGCCGCCGATGCGCACATTCCATCGATGCGGATGCTCACGGCTCCCGGATATGCAGTAAGCTGGTTATAGATAGCCTGGGCGGCAAACACGTCGCCCCCTGGACTGTTGATTCCAACGGTGAGCGCCTTGCCGCCCAAGCTCTTGAGGTCGTCGGCGAACTGCTGCGGCGTGATTTCATCGCCCCACCAGTTGCGGTCCGAGATTTCGCCGTAAAGCAAAAGCTCTGCCGTTTCGCTCTCCGCCTCGTTCTTGATTTGCCAAAACTTTTTCATATGCACTCACCTCCTTTCAAAATGGGCATAGAAAAACCGCCATGTTTCCATGACGGTCACAATTGTGGTATGCTGTTTTCAGGTGCTACCATTGACGGTAGGCGGTTGGCCCTCTGCGGAGGGACTGCGACCCTCCGATACCATAGAAACCCTTCGGGGAATCCGTGACAAGGAGGGAGCTGATGCCATGTCTGTGTTGGAACTGATGGCCGTTCTCGGCTATACAGCGACGATATTCAGCATAGGATATATGCTTGGCTGCAATGCCAATAAACAGAAATAACCGCCCTAGCCTCGCAAACTAAGCGGTTATTTCTATAATCGACGAAATGAGGCCAACCGTCTGCCGGTAGCACCTGTTTTCTTACTGACAGTATAGCACACATGCCAATAGATTTCAATAAGCCAGGGAACCCTTTCATCTGAATGGTTGTCACTCGTGATTGCTGTTCTGACGTTGATTGTCACCGTCTTCTTGCTCAGCCGCCCCATCAGAAGTATCTGCGGTCTGCAGCGGGATCCCCTTTTCCTTCATGATGCGGATTTCATAGGCAAGCTGCTCGATATTCTCTTCCCAGTCTGTCCCGGTCATTTCGGCAGCTTCCTTCGCTCTCGTGGAAAGTCCGTACTGAACCCTTAGATTGCTGCCGTCAGCATCCTTCACGGGGTCCAGGATGCTCATGACAGGCCCATGCCAGTTGGCATTCGACCATGCCGCCCGGAGCATCGGATCCTCGAAGAAGCCGGGGGCATCCACCCGCCCGATGGCCACCGCCTCGGCAAGCCATGTCTCATAGACCGGCTGGCAGAAGTCACGGGCAAACCACTCCCGCCGCATCTTGTATTCGTCCCACGCCTGAAGGAGCGCCGCCCTGGATGCACTGTAGGAGCTGGTGAAGTTCTTCATCAGGACTTCATAGGGCTGCCCGATGGCGGCGCCCACCTGCTTGATGAGCTGCGTGATGAACGCATCGAAGGTGGACATGCTGCGCCCTGCATCCACGGCCTTCACATCCACACCTGCGGGCAGGGCGTTCATCGTCCCTGGCGCAAGGCCGTAATCCGCCACATCCACGCAGGGCCCTTTCTCCTCCCCGTCGAAAGCCGATGGCAGAACATCGCTGATATTCGCTCCCGTGGGAGTCTCCACGAAGAAGAGCGCAAAGAAGGATTTGATAATAGCTGCCGTGAGTTCCGCCGTGGTATACCTGGAAAGC
>JAFSWY010000351.1 GCA_017444295.1 Selenomonadaceae bacterium
AAAAAGCGGCTGCAAGAGGACATCCGGAATTCCATGAAGGGCTGCCGCAGCCTCTCGGAGTTCATGGCATCCCTGGAATTCTTCCAAAAGAACGTGCCCATCCAGTATCTGGTGATGGAACATGCCATGCGGTTCTGCATGGACCGCGTCAAGGATGCCTATGAGAACATCCCGCCCCATGACCTCTACGGGGGCATCCATGAGGAACTTCAGCCCATATTCGGCAAAAGCACCGCCTTCGTCGCCTCCCTTTTCCAACTGGCAAACGCCTATCATGCAGGCTGCGCGCAACTTCTCTGGAACGGCCCCGACCGGCCCGGCAATCTCTGGGTGCCGGAGCTCCAGGAGATTGCCATGCGGATGAGATCCGGCAAGAGCGAGAACCTTAATGCAGGTACATCGGATCATGCCACGTCCCCAGATAGCTATAGCTGTTCGCATGCTCCATGACGGCCTTCTCGTGGGTGTAGCGCTGATCCTCCTCCAGGAAGAAGAGCCTCGCCGCCGCGCAGTGCCGCTCAAGGGTGCGGCACGTCCAGACCGTGTCCAGCGCATTGGGGCTGTTCACGAACTCGATCCTGCTCCTTGCACCCGTTCCGTCCTTCTCCTCAAGGAACCGGACGGGCTGGGCAAGATTCACGTAGCCGATGGCCTCATCCCTCCCCACCATCTTCACCGCCAGCTTGACGGGCATGAGCAAGACACCGGGACTGATGGCGAGGATGGCCATTTTCCCGAACCGTTCCTCTTGCGCCGCCCGATACTGCCTCCAATGCCTCCGGATGGACTGGGGTGTCTTCCCATAGGCCTCCGCGATGTGCTGCACCACAGTGCCCGCCTTCATGGGCACTTCCTCCCGGGTGCCGTCCGACCAGCAGAGCCGGCTGCAGATGCCTCTCTCCCCATAGCCTGCCACCACCATATCCAGTTCATGGAACGCATGATTCTGTTTGTTGGGCATTTTCAAGCCTCCTTCTCGAAAACCTGTTGAGAACTTATGTTTCCTATTATACTTTATTTCGATTTGTTTGTAAATAAAATTTATTGAATTCACAGATTTCATGAACAGAATCAAAAAGAACAAAAAAAAGAAGCCCGAAAAAGGCTTCTCTTTGCCCAAACCTCAAACACGCCCCTGCAATCGCTCCCATGCCTCCAGCACGCAAAGGTCTTCCCGAAGCTTTTCCGGCCAAAGGGATGTGTCGATATGGGCCCTTGCCTCGCGGAAGGGTGCCACCAACAGGAGCGCAAGGGCGCCGAACTGCCTCGGCAGGGCATCCTTTCCCTCCATCCATGCGAGGATTTCGCGCCCAAGGGCATCCATCTGCCGTGCAATCCCCGAGTCTTCCGGCCGCTTCCCCACAAGCCCCCAGTACTCCCCGTACCAGGGCTGCCGGGGCACGGACTCCAGCGAGATTCCCGCATGTTTCAGGAAGCTCTCCGCCATCATCCGTCTCCTGTGGAGCACGCCCAGTTCCGGCACCGCCTCCTCGTACAGCTTCACCTGCCCGACCAGACGCTGCACCTGGGCCGAGAGCTTTTGCGCCTGCTCCCCGAGCTGCTTTATTTTCCTCATTTCCCCGGCTTCCCAGAACAAGTCCGCAAAGGTGCGCAGGTAGAGCCAGGCCTCCCCGCCGGCAAAATGCTTTTGCAGTTCCCGTTCCAGCGCGGCCTCGAACCTTGCACCCATCTGCTCGGCTGTTGTCCTGAGCCGCTGGAGGGCCAGCCGCAAAAAGAACTTGCGGACATCGACGGCCTCGGATTTCGAGAGGCCCACCTCCCCCTCTGCACCGGCCAGGAATTCCTCCACCATGGGCAGGATAGTGCAGAAACCAGACAAATAACTAAAATCCGCACGGTCCATATCATGGGTGAGGCTGTCCTGCCTTCCGTAGTAGTCGTAAAGCATCTCTTCCGTCACCGCAGCCCGTCCGCAATAGACCAGCACCCGCATATTGAAGAAGATGTCCTCAAAGGCCCCTTCCGTGAAGCGCAGACCATGCTTCACCACAATGTCCCGCAGGATCAGGGAGCCCCAGGTGGACAGATCGAAATGGAAATGCTCCACGCGCCGGAGGCATTCTTCCCTTCCCTCCGCAACAAAACTGTTCCACATGCGTGGCTCTATCGTCCCGTCCGGATAAACTGTTCGGGAACCACAGGCGGCATACCCTGCCTGCTCGCGTTTTGCCAAATCATGCAACGATTGAAGGTAGGCTGGGGCTATGGCATCATCGCTGTCGATGAATCCAAGGTACCTCCCCCTTGCCGCATCCATTCCCCGGTTGCGTGATATGCTTGGCCCCATATTCTTCTCGTTTTGCAGAATGGTGCAGGGAGGGGCATCCTGGGGCCAGAGTCCCCGAATCCGCTCCGCGCTTCCATCCGTGGAACAATCATCCACCACAATGACCTCGAAATCCCGGAATGTCTGCCCCAGGATACTGCCGAAACAGCGCTCGTAAAACTCTGCCGCATTGTACACGGGGATGACCAGGGATATCTCCGGCGATGTTTTCATTTCAACCACTCCTGTCATGTTCCTTCTCTCCCGGCTGCCCATTGCTTTGCAATCCTGACCAGCCGCATGGTCAAGCCGTGTTCCAGCTCGTCCTTCCTGGCCAGGGCCTCCTCATAGAACGCCATGCGCTCCTCGTAGTGCCGGGAGAGCATCCTCTCCCCTTGGACATAGCCATAGGCCGCATCCGCCATTTCCCTGCGCAGCTTCCTGTTTTCGATGAGAATTCCAAGTTTCTGGCGGAACTCCAAGGGACTGCGATAGAGGAATCCCGTGCTCCCGTCCCTCACAGTCTCCCCATAGACCACAGGGGAGGCCAGCACGGCCGCTCCGCGAGCCGCCGACTCAAGGAACAGGATGTCCGACTTCATGCGGTTGAACACGGTGTCCCTGAGGGGCAGCAGGGAAATGTCCGCCGAGCCCAGCACCTCCCTATAGACCCCGTGGGGGACAAACCGGCCGCCATAGAAGGCATCGTTCCCTATGAATTCCTTGCAGTCCGTCCGAAGGGCCTCAAAGAATGCCCTGTCGGAAATCACCCGGACCCGTACCCGGTTCTCATATTCCCCCAGCGCCTCATTGATTGCAGGCAGGATGTCCTGCCATTCCTGCTCCCTGCCCAGGGCACCGAAAAACAGTGTGACAGGGCCATCTTCCCTGTAGACCCGCCTCGGCGGCAGCTCTGCAAGCTCATTGCGGAACACCGCCACATTGGGATTGTACTGGCGGAGCACTGCGGCCAGAGGCTCCGTGGGTACCTGGATCACATGCGCCCCCAGCAGGTCCAGCCACCAGGAACGCGCATGCTCATCCCCATAGCGCAGGGGATGCTCATCCGTCTCATAGCAGATCAGGCAGTCGGCCTGGCGCATGGCGGAGATCTGCTTCAGGGCCGCCGCTGCATTCTGGAAACGGACGCTCTGCCGCAGGACAATCCGCCCTGCAAAGCCTTGTTCCTGATGCAGGGCAATCCCCCTTCGCGTCACCCGGCAGGAAAACCGGGGATCCGTCTGCAGGAAGGCGCATGGCTCCTCCACACGGACAGGGCCGGACACCACAGCATTCCCCTCCACTGCCTGGACAAGGATCTTCTTTTCCGGCAGCTCCCGCATCGCCCGCACCACATACTTGCATGCCCATGCATCAGTCTCGGCCTTGCGCCCCGTGCTCCGGCACCATAAATCAAATGCCTCCAGCAGCGTCCTCGTCTCCGGGCGCTGCTTCTCCTCCTCATCTTCCTGACGATAGATAGGCTCCACCGACAGGACCCTGAGCCCTGCCTCCCCCATCATCCGGCGCAGTCCCTCCAGGTCGGGGCTTCCCCCGAAAGACGGGGATGCCTGCCCTGCAAAGGCCCTGGTCACATGCCGGAAATATCCGATGTTGTCCAGAAGGAAAATCGCCTGTCCCTTGGGAGAAAGCCAATCCACATGCCTCCGAAGCTCCTTCGCCGTCAAATTGCGGAGCGCCCGCTCATGGTAGAGCAGGCAGTCCGCGGAATCGACGCCAAGGCCCGCGAGATCCGCGTCCGCAGGGGAGGATGCTATGGTGTCGGGCAAACGTCGCCCCGCCATCCGTAAAAAATCCGCATCATCCTCCACGCCGATGTAGCGGCACCCGGGCCGGATGCGCAGGAAGGCAGCCCCGGTGGTCCCGTCTCCACAGGCGAAGTCCACCACCGTGCGGCTCCTCGGCGGGATCCATGCGCTGTCCCCCTTCTTCCCTTGAGGCATCATGGCCTCCCATTCCAGATTCGCATAGTGGATGGCAAGGTCCTTTTGCCCCGTCTTCAGGCAGGCATCGCTCATGACATGGTAAAGCTGTTTGCGGGAACGGTACACCGTATTGTCCTGCATGGGATAGTTCTTCCGGAAGTCCCCCATGAGCTTCTCGGCCCGCCGGAGTTGCTCCATTGCTCCGGCAAAATCTCCCCGGCCCACCAGAAGGAACCCGTAGTTCACAGGAAACTCCGGCGCCTCCGGCTCCTTCTCCATGCCCCGCCGGATGACCTGCTCCAGTTCCCCGTCCCCATGGCCCAATGCCTGCAGGCAGTACATCCATATCCTCCAGGGGGCGAGACTGTCCCCTCCCGGCAGGTCATCCTTTTCAATGGCCTGCCGCGCATGAAGCATTGCCTTCTCATAGTCCCCTTCATCGGAATAAATGGTGCAAAGATAGTAGTCCAGGTACTTCTTCTTTCCTCCCTGCCGCTCGATTTCCTCCAGCATCTGCCTGTTGCGGTCCTGCTTTCCACGGATGCGCCTCGGGCTGTATCCCTTGTGCTGGATGCACAGCTTCTCGCCGGAAACCAGGCATCGCTTCTCGGGCTTGCTGCCCGTGTACTCAAGATGCTCATGGATGGGATCTGCATAGCGGCGCGAGGGGGAATTGCGGAAGAGCTGCGCCATGCGCCCCTCCGGAATGTCCAGCGGCGTATAGTCCTCATCCACATTCCTCACCAGAAGCTCCGCCACATCAGCCCCCATTCCCTCCAGATCCATCACCACGCCACGAAGATTTCCCTTGGTCTCCCGGCTCAGGTATTGGTCGGAGTCCAGGAAGAAAATCCAGTCCCCCGTGGCATGTTCCAGGCAATAGTTCCTCGCCGCCGAGAAATCATCCCGCCATGCAAAGGAATAGACCTTGTCCGTATAGCGGCGGGCAATCTCCATGGAGTCGTCCTTGGAACCCGTATCAACGACGACAAGCTCATCCACGCCGTCCTTCATGCTCTCCAGGCAGTCCACAAGGTCTGCTGCGGCATCCCGCATGATAACGCATCCTGATAGTTTCATTCCGATCCCCATATCCTCATCACCTCATCAACTTCCCGAGGCGCGCCTCCAGTTCCCCGTCAAGCTCCTGCCATCGGTCCAGCATCCTGCGATAAAAGTCCAGCCGCTCCTCGTAATGCTGGCAGAGCAGGCGCTCCCGCCGCACGTAGCCATAGGCCGCCTGCGCCATGTTCCGGCGCAGTTCCCGGTCCCCGGCAAGACAGGCAAGTTTTTCCCTGAACTCCTCCAGGCTACGGTAGAGAAACCCCGTCACCCCATCCTGCACCGTCCTCGCGTATGGGATCGGCGCGGCAAGCACGGCTGCCCCATGCCCTGCCGCCTCAATGAACAGGAGATCGGACTTCATGCGGTTCCTCTCAGTGTCCTTCCTGGGCAGGAGTACGATGTCGGCCCGGCGCAGCTCTTCCTTGTAGATCCTGTAAGGAACCATCCTTCCGTCCTGCCAGGCATCGTTGCCAACCTGCACCTTGTGCTCCGTTGCCAGCGCCTCGAAAAACACCCGGTCAAGGATGCGGAGGTGGATATCCTCCCCGGCCATTTCGTCAAGGACCGGCAGGATCTCCTGCCAGTCCTCTTCCTGCGTCACCCCGCAAAAGACCGTCACGGGGCCATCCTCCCCAAACTCCCTCATGGGCGGCAGTTCTGCCAGTTCATTGCGGAACACCGCCACATGGGGATGATAGGGGCGGAATGCCTCTGCCAATGCCTCGGTGGGCACCTGCACCACATGGGCTCCAAGGATGTCAAGGTTCTGGCAGCGATTCCGCGCCTCCTCCCAGCCGACGGGCAGCACATCCGTCTCGTAGACGATGAGGCAGCCCGCCTTTCGCATGACGGAAATCTGCTGCCGGGCGGCCTTCCTGTCAGGGAAGTGCTGCCTCTGACGCAGGAGTACCTGCCGAGGGAATTCCTTGCGGGAGGCAAGATGCACCCCTTTGCCTTTGCTGCCTTCACGGCATTGAATCCCCGGATCCGTCCCCAGGAACCCCAAGGGTTCCCGGACGCGGGCGCGGGCCGACAGCAAGGGCTCCCCCAAAAGCGAGTGAAGGAGCAGTTTGCTCCCCAAGGGCTTCCTCGCAGCCCGCACGATATAGCGGCAGACCCAGGCATCGCGGCCTTCCTTCATGCCCGCCGCCTTGCGCCACGCATCGAAGGCAGCGAGAAGCGCCCTGCTCTCCGGGCGTGCCGCCTCTGCCTCATCCTCTGCCAGGCGGACAGCATCCACCTGAAGGACATGCAGTCCCGCATTCCCGATGAGACGTCCCAGCTCCTGCAGGGTCACCATGCTCCTCCCGAAGGGCTTCTCCCTCCCGGCAAAGCATCCCGTCACATAGCGGAAATACCCCACGTTCTCCAGGACGAAGACCATCTGCCCCTCCTCGGAGAGCTGTTTCCCATGACGGCGGAGACATTCCAGCGTCAATCCGTGGATGGCGCGATCCTGGTACAGGATGCAGTCCACCGGGCCGATGCCCTCTGCAGCGAAATCCAGGGATGCCGGGGTAGCCGCAATGGTCTCCGGGATGCTCTTCTCCGCCACGCAAAGCAGGCTCTTGTCCGGATCTGCCCCGATGTAGCGGCATTCCGGCTGGATACGGCGGAATGCGCGGCCGGTTTCCCCATCGCCACAGGCGAATTCCACCACCAGGCGGCTCCTGGGAGGGATGCTGCCACTGTAGCCGCGTGCCTCCCCTGGCGCATCCGCCTGCCATTCCAGCTCCGCATAATGCTGCGCCAGATCCCTCTTGCCCAGCTTCAGGCACACATCTCCCATGGCACGGTAAAGGGTTCCGCGGATCCTGTACAGGGAATTCTGCTCCAGGGGATAGTTCTTCTGGAACTCCCCCAGAAGCTGCTCCGCCTTCACAAGATACTCCCAGGCAGATGCAAAATCCTCCCTGGCCATGAAGAGCCCGCCATAGAAGGCATAGAAATCCGGTGCCTTCGGGCACTCCTTCATAGCGAGGCGAAGCATCTCCTCCTGCTCCTCCGGAGAAGCCCCCATGGCCTGCAAGGCCCCGCACCAGGTGCGCCATGGGGACAGGGTGTCAATGGGCGGGACTGCCTTTTTGCGGATGGCTTCCTTTGCATGCCCGATGGCCTTGGCATACTCGCCCACCTGATTGTACAGCAGGGCCAGATAGTAGTCCATGAGACGCTTTTCCTCCCCGCGCCGGCGCATCTGTTCCAGGATCTGCAGATCCCGGCGGTACTTGCCCTGAAGCCGCCTTCCGGCATATCCCTTGTGGAGGATGCGCAGGTCTTCCGGCGGCAGAAGAATATTCTTCGCCTCTCCGCCCCCGCTGAGGGCAAGATGCTCATGAACGGCTTCCCGATAGCGCAGAAGCGGGTCGTTCCGAAAGATCCGCTCGCTGTAGTCCCAGGATTCCTCCAGGGCAACGCCGACCTCGTCCACGTTGTCCCGGCGGATTTCCCCCACATCGTAGCCCATGGCGGCCAGCCCCTCCACCACGCGGCGAAGGTTCCCCCGTGTCTCGCGGCTCAGTCTCTCGTCCGAATCGAGAAAGACAATCCAGTCTCCGGTCGCCTGTTCCAGGCAATAATTGCGGGCCGCCGCAAAATCATCCCGCCAGTCAAAAAAGAAGATCTTGTCCGTATACCTGCGGGCAATCTCCACAGAACCATCCACGGAGCCGGTATCGACGACGACAATCTCGTCCACCCCGTCCTTCAGGCTCTCCAGACACTCCACGAGATCCTTTGCGGCATCCCGCATAATCAAACACGCTGAAATCCTCATCCCATCGCTCCATCTTCCATCGTCAACAAACTCTTCACGCAAGCACTGCCAGGCGCCTCTCCAATTCCCTGTCCAGCTCGTCCTTCCTGTCCAGCATCCCTTGGTAGAAATCCAGCCGATCCTCATAGTGCCGGCAAAGGAGACGGTTTTCCCGGACATAGGCATAGGCGGACTGCGCCATGTTCCGCCGAAGTTCCGTGTCCTCGATGAGCCGGCCAAGTTTCTCGTGGAACTCCCGGGGACTGCGGAAGAGGAACCCCGTGCGGCCATCCTCCACGGTTCCACCGTATGCCGTCGGGGATGCCAGGACGGCCCCTCCATGCCCTGCGGCCTCAAGGAACAAGAGATCCGACTTCATGCGGTTCTCCCGGGTGCCGCACAAAGGCAAAAGCACAATGTCCGCCTCATGGAGCATCCTCGCATAGACAGGGTAGGGAACCAGCCTTCCGTCATAATAGGCATCGTTGCCTATGAATTCCTTGTTCCCGGCCCTCAGTGCCCGGAAAAAAGGCTTGTCCGACAAGACGCGGAACCTGAGCCTCTCCCCATATCGTTCCGCCGCCTCGTTGAGCATGGGCAGGATGTCCTGCCAGTCCCGGGCGTCCCGGTTCAATGCGCCGAAAAACACGGTCAGGGGAGCCTCCCCATCATAAACCCTTGGGGGCGGAAGCTCCCGAAGGTCATTGGGGATTACCTTCACATGGGGATGGTAGGGCCGAAACTCCTCCGCAAGGGCCTCCGTCGGCACCTGCAGCACATGGGCGCCCAGGATGTCAAGGTTCCGCGCCCGTTCCTCCTCCTTCTCCCAGCCCCTGGGGAGAACATCCGTCTCATAGACCACAAGGCAGCCTGCACGGCGCATGACATTGATCTGCTGCAGGGCGGATGCCCTGTCCTGGAACTGCTGGCGCTGGCGCACCAGCACCCGCCGGGGGAATTCCTTCCTGGGCGCAAGGTTCGCCCCCTGGGGATCCGCAAGGCAGAGAACCCCGGGAACTGTACCGAGGAACCCATGGGGCTCATGGATGCGGACACGGGCCGACACCAGTGGCTCCCCCAGGATCGCCTGGACCAGAAGCCTCCTTTCCGGCGGCTTCTTCCCCGCGCATATGATGTAGCGGCAGGCCCAGGGATCCTGTCGGTTCCGGGCATTTCCCCCATAAGCGTCAAACGCCGCGAGAAGTGCCTTCGTCTCGGGACGCCGGCGCTCTTCCGCATCCTTCGGGTCATAGACGGGCTCCGCACGGAAAATCTCCATTCCCCCATCCCTGATAATCCGCTCCAAGCCTCCCAGGGTGAGAGTGCTTTCCCTGAACCCTCCCGTGGCGGAAAGAAGCCTTGCCAGCCGCCGGAAATAGCTCACGTTCTCCAGCACGAACACCATCTGCCCCTTTTCCGAAAGGCACTTGCTGTGCCGCCTGAGGCACTCCCCCATCATGCCCCAAAGAGAGGCATCCTGATAGAGGATGCAGTCCAGCGGGGCAGCATCCTTCTCCCTCGGAGCCCATGCGGCAGGTGTCCCCTCCATGCGCTCCTGGATGTTGTGTTTCGCAAGCTGCAAGGCTCCCCTGTCCTCATCGATGCCGATGTAGCGGCATTCCGGCCGGATGCGGCGAAAAGCCGCTCCCGTCTCTCCCGTGCCGCAACCGAATTCCAGCACGGAAAGGGCCTGGGGAGGAAGATAGCCGCTATATCCCTGCCGCTCCTCCCCCGCCCGGGCCTCCCATTCCAGATCGGCATAGCGGAGGGCCTCATCCCTCTTGCCCAATTGCAGGCAGGCGATGCTCGCGGCACGATAGAAATCCACACGGTTCCGGTAGAGGAAATTGGCCTCCCGCGGATAGTTGGCATCGAATTCCCCCATGAACTTCTCCGCCTTCCGGAACCTCTTCCAGGCCCCGGCAAAATCCCCCCGCGCCATGAGGATTCCCCCATAGTTGGCATGGAAATCCGCCATCTTCGGATATGCCTCCAGCCCGCGCCTCAGCACCTCCTCCTGCTCCTCCAGGCTGCGCCCCAGCTTCTGCAAGGCGCTGAACCAGATGCGCCAGCTCCCGAACGCATTGGATGTGGGAACCTCCTTCCTCTCGATGGCCTCGCGTGCATAACGGAGAGCCTTCTCATAGTCCTTTACCAGGAAATACATCCCCCCCAGATAGTAGTGGAGCAGCCCCTTGTCCTGCCCCTCCCGCTCCATCTTCTCCAGCATCCGCAAATCCCTCTGGATCTTCTTCCTCTCCCGCAAGGGAGTGTATCCCTTATGGAAGACGCAGAGGACATCCTTCGGGATCGTCGCGACCCGCATCCCCCGCTCCCCATCATAGGCCAGTTCCTCATGGATGGGGTCACGGTAGCGGAGCCTTGGGTCATTGCGGAACAGGCGCGTGGAGATATCCCCCACCCGCCCCGTGGGAACACCCTCCTCGTCCACATTCTCCCGGTAGATGTCCGCCATGTCATCCCCTTTGGCAACCAAGTTCTCCACCACGCGATGAAGGTTTCCCCGGGTCTCCGGTGTCAGGTACTCATCGGAGTCCAAAAAGACGATCCAGTCCCCCGTGGCCTTTTCCAGGCAGTAGTTCCTTGCCGCTGCAAAGTCATCCCGCCACTCAAAAAAATAGACCTTGTCCGTGTAGCGGCGGGCAATCTCCACGGAATCATCCTCAGAGCCGGTATCGACGATGACCATCTCGTCCACCCCGTCCTTCAGGCTCTCCAGGCATTGCACCAGGTCACTCGCCGCATCCCTCATGATCAAGCACGCTGAAAGTCTCATCACATCGCCCCGCACATAAAAATCTTTTCATTCTATCGATTCTTCATTATCTCATAAACCACAGGCAAAAACAAGGCAGGGAAAGCTTAACGCTTCCCCTGCCCACACAATCTATTCCTGTGACGCATAAAGATGGTAGTAATATCCCCTTTTCTCCATGAGTTCCTCGTGCTTGCCCATCTCAAGGATGCGCCCCTTGTCCATGGCGATAATGAAATCGCAGTCCCGTACCGTGGAAAGCCGGTGGGCAATCATGATGGTGGTGCGTCCCTTTGCAATCTGGTCGAGGTTCTTCAGGATGTGCTGCTCCGACTCCGTGTCGAGAGCGCTGGTAGCCTCATCGAGAATCAGGATGCGCGGATCCAGCAGCAATGCCCGTGCAATGGATACGCGCTGGCGCTGCCCGCCCGAGAGCAGGCTCCCCCGCTCTCCCACAAAGGCCTCGTATTTGTGCGGCATCTCCTGGACAAACTCATCCGTTCCGGAGAGCTGCGCCGCCCGCATAATGGATTCCTCGTCGATGTTCGGCATGGCAATGGCAATGTTCTCCTTGATGGTGCCGGCGAAGAGGAAGTTCTCCTGCAATACGACGCCGATCTGCCGCCTGAGCCAGGCCGTCTCCACCTGGGCGATATCCACGCCGTCGATGAGCACCCGGCCGCCATCCGGCACATAGAGCCGCTGGATCAGCCTTGTCAATGTGGACTTGCCGCAACCGGAATGCCCCACGATGCCCACCCGGGAGCCCGGGGGGATCCGGACCGACACGTCCGTGAGCACGTTCTTCCCGTCCGCACGATAACGGAAATTCACATTGTCGAAGACAATCTCGCCCTTCAGGCTCGAAAGCGTCGTGCGGTTGGGGTTGAAGGCCGGCTCGCTCTTCTCGTCCATGATATCCGCCAGACGGTCCATGGACACACGGATCATCTGGAATTCCTGCCACATGTTCACCAGTCGCAGGATTGGCGCAATGACCTGCCCCGCAATCATCTGGAAGGCGATGAGCTGTCCCACGGACAGGCTCCCCGCCATGACGTAATAGGCCCCGATCCAGAGAAGGGCAAGGTTGAATGCCTGGGACAGGAATATGCCGATGCTGCCCGCCACATTCGCAACATTGAGCACCCCCAGGGAACTCTTCAGGAAGCGGGACAGGATCTCCTCGTAGCGCTCCACAAAGGTGCGCTCCATGCCCATGGTCTTCACCGTCCGAACACCGGTGACAGCCTCAATGGTGAAGGACTGCTGCTCCGAGGCCAGCAGGAACCGCTCATTGATGCGCCGCTTGTAGATGGGCGCAATGACGGCATTGAGCACGATATAGATGGGAATCGTCGCCCAGACAATATAGCTCAGGACACTGCTGTACACGAACAGGAAGACCAGGTACACCACGGCAAACACGATGTCCAGCACCACCGTCAGCGCCGACCCGGTCATGAAGCCCCGGATCGTCTCCACCTCGGTCATGCGGGAAACGATGTCGCCCACCTGCCACTTGTCGAAGAACTTCGACGGAAGTTCCGACACCTTGCGGAAAGTATGAGAGGACAGCACCACATCGATCTTGTTCGTCGTGTTCATGAAAAGGTACGAGCGCAACGCCAGCATCCAGTTGCTGAACAGGGACACAAGAATCATGCCCCCCAGGATGACATCCATGGTGGACAGGCTGTGGTGCACCAGCACCTTGTCGATGATGAACTGGGTAAACAACGGGACCAGAAGCCCGAGAAACTGCAGGATGAGGGACAGGAACAGGACCTTCGCCAGAAAGTTCTTGTACTTTGCCACCACGGGAATGAACCAGGAAAAGCCGAACCCGTCCACCTTGTCCGTCAGCTTCTCCACATGGAACCTCTTCGTGAAGAGGACGGCCTCCCCGGTCCATATCCCGGCGAAATCCTTCTGCTTGATTCCCAGACGTCCCTCGGGGCGGAGCGGGTCGAAGAACACGATGTCCGTCGCGTTCCCCCCTATGACCACCACATAGTTCCCTTCCCGCATCCGGCACACCGCAGGCAACGGCATCTTCACGAGATGTTCCGGCGTGATGTCCTCGAACTTCCGCGCCTTCAGCCCGATATCCTTCGTCGCCTGAAGGAGTGTCACCGTGTCCACGGCATTCTCGTCCACGATATACGCCCGCTCCAACTGACGGTAGTCCGCCGGTATGGAAAAATGTCTCGCAATCTGCACCAAGCACGAGAGGGCTGTATCTATCTTAGCCATATCATCTCTCCCTCAATGCTTCATCCTTGTACTGGCGGAAGGGATCCAGGAAGAAATCAATGACGCGCTTCTTCTTGATCTTGATCTCCGCTGTCACATTCATGCCGGGCTGCAGGCTGATGCCACTCTCATCGTTCTCCAGCGAGAGGTACAGGCGGTACTTTGCATTCTTCTCCTTGTCCTTCTCATCGGAGACGGCATCCGGGCTGATCTCGGCAACCTCGGCATCCAGCATCCCGAACTTCTGGAAGTTGAAGGTCTCCACCTTCACCTCTGCCTTCTGGCCCAGCTCGATGAAGCCGATGTCCTTGTTGTCCGCATAGACCTCCACCTCCATGGAAGCATCCTCCGGCACCACCATCATGAGGGACTGCCCCTCGGAGACAACGCCGCCCACCGTATGCACCGAAAGCTGGTTGATGCGTCCCGACACCGGGGCCGTGATGACGGACTGGGCATTCGTCTCCGTGGCCTTGGTCAGCTCCTCCTGATAGGTGTTGAGCTGCTTCTTCGCCTCCACCAGCTGGGTCATGGTTTCCTGGCGATAGGCGGAGTCCGTCGTGGCGAGAGTGTTCCTCGCCTCGGCCAGCTTCGCCTGGCCCTTCACGATCTCCTCCTGCATGGACTCCGCGCTCTTCTGGTAGTCCACCCGCGTCTGGCGCGCCTCCAGGAGCTGGAAATAGGAAACCGCATCCTCCTGGTAGAGCTGGTTCAAACGGCTCTCCTTCTCCTTGGCCACCGCCAGCAGGGAAATGTACTTCTGCTGGGTTGCCACAGAGGACTGGATGGATGCCTCCTCCTGGGCGATGATGGCCAGGGTCTTCTCCCGGTCTGCCGCCAGCTTCGTCCGGCGGCTCCGGTAGAGGGATGCCTGAGCATCGATGTCCTTCCGGTCAAGATCCTCGGAGACCGGCGGCACAAAGGGCTCGTCGTTCATCTCCGCCTGCAGGCGCTTCACCGTCATGTCGTAGTAGGCCACCTGCTTGCGGAGCTGATCCACATCCGCCTGGGTCTTTGTGGTGTCCAGCACCAGGATGGGCTGGCCCTTCTCCACATAGTCCCCCTCCTTCACATTCAGTTCCTTGATGATTCCCTTGTTGGAGGACTGGACAATCTTCACATTGCCCACGGGGATGACCTTGCCCTGGGCAACGGCCACCTCGTCCACCTCGCCCACGAAGAGCCAGATGCCCGCAACGACGAGAAACAGGACAATCGTCCAGAGCACCAGCCGCCCCACGGGAGACGGCGGCGTCTCCGTGACTTCCAGGATGGAAGCCAGGAATTCTGTCTCCTCCTGGCTCTTGTCCCCATCGATGAATCTATTCCAAAGTTCCTTTATCTTCATATTCCTACCTCTTGTGTCTCATAGAGTTTCTTGTAGATGCCGCCCAGGGCGATAAGCTCGGCATGGGTTCCCTGCTCCGCGATGTGGCCGTGGTCCATGACGATGATCCGGTCGCATTTCTCCACCGTCACCAGACGATGGGCGATGATGATCATCGTGCGGTCCCCCGCGATCTTCTCCAGGTTCTTCATGACAATGCGCTCCGACTCGTAGTCCAGCGCACTCGTCGCCTCGTCAAAGATGAGGATCCTGGGATCCGTCAGGATTGCCCGCGCGATGGCGATGCGCTGCCTTTGCCCGCCGGACAGTCCCGTGCCCCGCTCGCCCACCTTCGTGTCATATCCCTCATCCAGTTCCAGGATGAACTCATGGGCACCCGCCACCTGGGCCGCCCGGATGACCTCATCCATGGAGGCCGCCGGCTTCCCCGCTGCGATATTGTCCCGGATGCTGCCATCGAAGAGGTAGTTGTCCTGCATGACCACACCCATCTGATGGCGCAGCCAGGGATAGTCTGCCTCGCGAAGATTCGTCCCGTCGATGAAGATATCCCCATCGTCCGGGAAATAGATTTTCTGGAGCAGCCCTGCCATCGTGGACTTTCCGGAACCGGAACGCCCCACGATGCCGATTTTCTGTCCTGCCTTGATGGAGAAACTCACATGCTCCACCGCCGGCGGAAGATCCAGCCGATAGCGGAAGGTGACATCCTTCACCTCGATGTCGCCACGGATGACAAGAAGTCCTGCCGGACTCTGCTCCAGCACAGGCTCCCTGCGGGAATGGATGATATCCCCCATCATGCCGAGGGCCATGGTCACCTGCTGCACCTGTGGCCACATGGTCAGCAGATAGGTCAGTGGCCCTGTCGCCTGCCGCGCAATCATCTGATAGGCGATGAGCTGCCCCAGTGTGAACTCCCCGTTCATGACCATATAGCCGCCATACCAGAGAATGACCAGGGTCGAGACCGTCTGGATCGCCTGGGTTCCGCTTCCCACCAGGAGGTTGAAGCTCGCCAGGTTGAAGGCAAGCCCCACGTGCCTGCCCACAAGCTTCTCCCATTTCCGCATGAACTGCGGCTCCACGGCCAGGGCCTTCACCGTCTGCATGCCCGTCACCGCCTCCACCAGGAAGGAGCGGCGGACCATGTTCGCGTTCATGGCCGCCTGCATCTTCCTCCAGTAGATGGGAAAGCACAGGACAGCCTGGGACACGAAGAGCGGAACGATCACCAGGGCGATGAGAGTCAGCGACACGCTGTAGTAGAACATCACCGCCACGAACACCATGGAAAAGACCACATCCAGGATTGCCGTGAGAGCCGTCCCCGTCAGGAAGTCCCGGATGCCGTTCAGGGAGTTCACCCGGAACATCGTCTCGCCCACCCGCCTGTGCTCATAGTAGGGCACGGGCAGGGAAATCAGATGGCGGAACAGCCTCGTGCCCAGGATGGCATCCAGCTTGTTCGTCGTGAAGTTCATGACATAGGTCTTCGCCCCGTTCAGCACCGCCTGCACAATCGCCAGCACCAGCATGGCAGTCCCCAGCACCGTCAGCGTGGAGAAGCCCTCGTTCCCGACCACCTTGTCGATCACCACCTGGGTGAACAGTGGCAGCAGGATGCCCATGCACTGCAGGAACAGGGTCGCCAGCAATACCTCGGCGAAATATTTCTTGTAGTGCAGGATCACCGAATAGAACCAGTCCAGATTGTAGCGGCGAATCAGCTCCTGCCAGTTCACCTTCGGCTGCAACACCAGGACATCCCCGGACCATACCTTGCGGAAGGTTTCCGCAGGCATGCCCACGGGCTTGTCCCGCTCCGGGTCCACGAAGAACACCGATTCGTCCCCGTTGATGCCCAGCATGCCGAACTTCCCGTTCTTGAAACCGACCACCGCAGGCAGAGGAACATTTTTCAGTTCCGCCGCCGTCGGATGCTGCAGGTCCCCTCTGAACTTGTAGGGCTTCAATGCCTTGATGAGGCCATCCCAGTCCAGGTTCTCGTCCCGAAGCCCCGGATTGGCCCGGATGAACTCGTCCTCAGTGAGGCTGCGCCCCTGCTGCCTGAGGGCCAGCACCACCGAGCACAAGGCGGTATAGCCCGTCCACTTGCTCTTGTCTGCCATATAAAATCTCCTGTCACAAATAACAACATACTAACTGCTCTATTATCCCAAATTCCGCAGAAAAAATCAAGCACAAGAAAAGCCGCCCTGCAAGCGGCCTTTCCCCTCAACTGCCCCGGATTCCTGCAACCCTCTCCCGAAGAGCCGCATCCAGCTCCTCCTTCCGCGCCAGAAGCTCCTCGTACCAGGCGAGACGCTCCTCATAGTGGCCCGAAAGGAGCCGCTCGGAGGCAACATAGCGGTAGGCAGCCTCCGCCACAGAGCGCCGTTTCCCCGGATGATCTACAAGAAAGCGCAGACGCTCGGCGAATTCCCCGGGACTGCAGTAGAGGAACCCGGTGACACCGTCCCGCACAGTCCCCCGGTAGACGGTAGGGGAGGCGAGGACTACGGCCCCGTGCCCGGCGCTCTCAATGAATTTCAGATCGCTCTTCGTCCGATTGAACTCCGTATCGAGAAGCGGCAGCAGGGAAATGTCCGCCGTGCGCAGGGTATTGATATAGACCTCATAGGGGACATACCTGCCCTCATAGAAATCCTCCCTGCCGACGAATTCCTTGTGCTCCGTCCGGAGCGCATCGTAGAAAGCCCGGTCCGCCAGCACCCGGAACCGGAGCCGTGCCCCGTATTCCCTTGCCGCCCCGTTCAGCGCCGGCATGATTTCCTGCCAGTCGGGGCCACGGTTGAGTGCGCCGAAGAACACCGTCACCGCATCCCCTTCCGCATATTCCCTTGGGGGAGGAAGCTCCCGGAGCTGGTTCGGGAACACTGCCACTTCCGGGTTGAACCGGCGAAGAATCTCCGCCAGGGGCTCCGTGGAGGTCTGCACAGCATGCATCCCCCGAAGCTCCAAATACCTGGAAGTCTCGTAATCCTTCCGCCAAAGGCTGATGTTGTCATCCATCTCCGCAATGGAAAGATAGCCTGCCCTGCAAATATTGTCCACATTCGCCAGTCCGTCCCGCACATTCATGAAACGTATCCTCTGGCACAGGAACACCTTCCTTGGATAATGGGCTCCAAGGGAAAAATCCACCGTCTTCGCCGCCCGGCAATCCACGCCGGGAACCGTCATGAGGAAGCTGTTGGGCTCATGGACCCGGACCCGGGCCGTCACCAATGCCTCCCCCAGCATCGCCTGGATGAAGATCCGCTCCCTTCTCCTCCGGACAAATCGCAGCACATGGCGCAGGGCCAGGGGATCGCTGCCCCGGGAGATGCCCCGTCCCTCCTGCCACCCACGGACTGCCGCAAGAAAGGCCCGGGTATCCGGGCGCTTCTCCTCCTCCGCATCCTGCCCGGAACGCACGGGAAGGACATGGTCCAGGAAAAGCCCGGCAGACTCCGCCATGCGGACAATGGAAGCGGGCGCCCTGCCCGTCGGCACGAAATCCTCTCCGGACAGCAGGGCGAAGATCCTTCGGAAATAACCGGGATTCTCCGCCACAAAGACCACCTGCCCGTCCTCCGCCAAATGGGCCAGATGCTCCCGCAGGGCCTCTTCCGTCAGGGAAGCTGCCGCCTCTCCCTCATAGAGGATGCAGTCCAAAGGAGAGTCCATCTCCCCCAGGATGGCCGATGCTTCCTCAAGAGTGGCATGGGCATACCGTGCCCCCGGATGGATGCGGGCGAAATGCTCCTCCGTCCCCCCGCCGCCGCCGAAGTGGGCGATGCACCGCCCGGCAGCCGGAAGGAGGCCGCTATAATCCGCCCCCGTCATTTTATGGCACCGTAAATCATGTTGATCTGCTTGCGGAGGCAGTCGCGGGAATCATAGCGTTCCAGGATCTTCCGGCGCGCCGCCTTTCCCAGCCTCTCCCTGAGAGCCGGGTCATCCAGCGCCTCCATGATGCGGAAGGCAATGTGCTCCGGCGACAGGAAGTTCACGAGAAGCGCATCCCGCCCGTCCTCCATGGCCTCCTCCACCGGGGGAACCTTCGATGCCACGAGGCAGCACTCCGAGGCCATGGCCTCCAGGGAGGACCAGGAGAGCACAAAGGGGCGGGTCAGGTAGACATGGACATCGGAGGCCTGCAGGACAGAGCGGTAAGTCTCCCGGTCGCAAAGCCCCAGGAAATGGACCCTGCCCTTGTCATAGCCCCCTTTTTCCTCCTCGATCTGCTTCCAGGTCCTGTCCTTCCCCGGAGGCGGGCCGTAGAAGGTCTTGTCCTGCCCCAGGAGCACCACATGGCAGTTCGGCCGCTCCTTCAAGAGGATGCGCACCGCCTCCATGAACTGGGGGAAGCCGCGGTAGGGCTCAAAGCCTCTCGACACATAGGTGACGAGCTCCTCCCCCCCCGAGAGATCCAGCCCCTTGTCCGGCAGCACCAATTTCTTTCCATGGTCCGGCACATAGTAGCTTGTGTCCACACCCTCGTGGATGACCTTCATCCCCTCCCGGAAACAGGCGGGGAACTGCTGCCTCTGCCACTCCGTGGGGGTGAAGAGCACATCGCAGTCCACCAGGTTCAGCAGATGATGGGCATTCATCGTGCGGACCCGGAGCCTCGTATCGTCCGACAGGACATCCGAAGGCCAGTAATACACATCGGAGCCCATGGAATGGTAATACCACTCGAAATACCCCACCACGGGAACATCGGGATAGATGTCCTTCGCGTAGAGGGAGCTCCCCCATCCCGTATGGGAGACGATGACATCCGGGACGAAATCCATCTTGCTGCGGAGCTCCACCATGGCCTTGGTGACAGCCTGGCCCTCCAGCACAGCCTCCTCCATCATCTTCACATAGGGATGGATTCCCTTCGTCGCCTCCCGGGCCACCTTGTAGACCCCCACGTTCACCCCCACAAGCTTGTTGCCATGGGTCTCCTTCGCCAGGAAGAAGACCCGGTTGGAGGGCTGATGGGCAAAATATCGGGCCAGATGCAGGAACTGTCCCGGAAAGTTCGGATGGAGAAACAAGATATTCATCTGCAAATTCCTTTCTATAACATAATCAACATCATCAACATTGCACAACCCCATTCGCTATTGTACCAGCAGAAACCATAAGGAGTCAACGGGAAATCGCCGGACATCATGGACATGCAGTGGCAAAGGACAGGATGGCGTCCGGCGGATGCAGGCATCAACCCCTGTTTCCGGGCACAAGAAAACCGCCTGTTTCCAGGCGGCTTCAATGTCAATCTACGTCATCCTTCCGCAAGAATTTCTTGAAGGACACTTTCACGTTCCTTGTCCGTTTTCAAGCAAGCGCGAAACAGAAGCCCCCCTGCATTGCAGGGGGGCTTTTCTTAGTTATCAACCCGTATGGGACAGTTATTTACTTTGCAGAAACAACCCAGTCGCCATTCTCGAGGGTGACAACGGCATCCGTGAACTCATAGGTGTTAGCACCGTTCTGGTAGTTGGTGACCGTGAGCTGGGAACCATTGTTGAAGCCAAGGACGAGGTTGTCGTTCTTGACCGTTGCCGAGGCAAAATCGTTCAAGGACATGTTGTAGAGCATGACCTTGTCCTCTGCCTTGGAACCCGTGATGACATCGGAACCCTCAGCGGAGCCCATGAAGAAGTCATTGTGGCCCGTGCCGCCCGTAAGGGTATCGTTGCCGGCACCGCCCCAGAGGGTGTTGCTGCCGGAACCGCCCACGAGGCTGTCCTTCGAAGAAGCGCCGCCAATCGTCAGGCTGCCCGAGCTGCTGGAGCCGTCCACCTTGCTGATGTTGCTGTAGCCGGTGCCTTGCGCGCCATCGAGCCATACCACCGTATCTGCCGTCTCAGCAACGTTGAGGGTAGAACCGGCCTTGCCGCCCACATAGGCACCCACATCACCGGAATAGGTGAAGGTGCTGGCCTGGCCAGACCTGCCGACCTTGCCGTAGTTGACGTTCTCGCCGTCCATGGAGAATGCAATCTTCGCATCATCCGAGAGGCTGTCGTTGCTCTGGAGCATCAGGCTGCTGCCATCGGAGAGGGTGAAGGTCACGCCCGAGGTGGACTTCGCAACATTCGTCAGCTTGACATTGCCGAGGAGATAGACCGCATCGGAGTAGGACTCAGCGCCGGCCGTGAAGTTGGCCACCTTGTCTGCGCCACCGGCATTGCTCAGGGTGAAGAAGTCCTTGCCATGACCGCCCACGAGGCTGTCGTTGTCCTTGCTGCCGCCCCAGAGGCTCGTGTTGCCGCCGCCAGCCTGGAGCGTGGTGGCTGCCTTCGTGCTGCCCACCATGACGACGCTGTCGCCCGTGCCAGCCTTGACATTGCTCACATTGTAGTAAGTCGCGCTGTCGCCCAGCTTGTTGCTGTTGCTGAGGTCGATGACGAGGTCGCTCTGGCTCTCGCTGAAGTCGATGCCAGCATTCTTGCCGACGCCATAGTAGACATCGTCCGTCTTCTCGCTGAGCTCAGCCGTGCCCTGGAAGAACTCGGTATTGTAAGTGCCCGTGCTGTCCTGCATGATGAGCTCGACCTGATTCGCATTAATGCCAGCATCAGCAATGACGAGGTTGCCATTGCCGCCCTTCAGGGTTACCGCGCCGGCAGCAAAGGAAGCACCACCAAAGCTGGAAGCGCCGAGCGTACTGTTGGCAAGATAGAAGGTGGTTGCACCCTCACCCGTGCCAAGGGTTGCGCCATTGACCGAATCCGTGCCGGCGCCTGCCACATCGTTGAAGCCAACAGATACATTGGCCTTGTCGTTGAGATAGATGGTATCATTGCCCTTGCCGCCGAGGACGGAATCGCCCTCACCAGCCGCAATCGAATCAGCGCCCCTGCCGCCGCGGAGGACATCTGCCGTCTCGCCGTTGTTCGCGCCCGTGATAAAGACACCATTCGTCTCGGCAGCAGCATTGACCGTCGTGCCCGTCTCAGCAGCGGCATAAACCGTATTGCCCTCACCATCGGTGAAACGATAGAATCCATCCGCAGTCGGCGAAATCGTGGCCGTGGCACCGCCCACCAAGGTGATCGTACCATCTGCGGAGATAACAGTTTCACCATAATTGTAAATCGTCTCTGCAGTCGCATCCTTCGACAGCGTCGTGCCACCGATAATCGTGTCGCCCTGGGAATAATCCGTGATTGTGATATTAACGCCACTCTTAACCGAGGTGAGGTCAAAGATATCATTGCCGGAACCACCAGTCAAGGTGACATTGCCGCTTTCCAAGTAGCTGGAAACCACGAGGCTATCTGCACCTGCGCCACCGTTCAGGACAACGTCGCCAACCCCTGTCACGCTGCTATCGCCCTTAACACCTGCTACCAGCGTATCATTGCCGCCGCCACCATTCAACGTGACACTGCCCGCCGTGGCAATCAAATAATCAGCATTTCCAGTACCGTTTACCGTCCAAGCAACCTTCGATCCATCGAAGGAGAACAATCCCTTCGTCGACTTCGCCTTATCCTGCAACATGGTAATCGTCTGGGAACCACTGTCAACAGTCCCAGTGATAGCCGCATCCGTCTTGAAAGCCGCCTTGGCCGATGATGTCACCGTCCCGTCCGCGCTGAAATAACGATTGCTCGCACCTTTCAGCTTTGAAGTCAACTGTTGTAATGCTGCCATAAAATAACAACCTCCTAAAAATAGATATAAATGCGAAGATATCCTCTCCGCCATCGCCTCCCTGC